>DJUJ01000049.1:0-3665 GCA_002438345.1 Paenibacillus sp. UBA6285 | reverse complement strand
TCGCGGCCATTGCATTCAATGAAGAAGATGCGACCATCCTTAGTAACTCCTACATCCAGTCCGATATCAGCCAGACCCGGAAGGTCTTGTTCGAGACAACGCGCTATAACAAGGCTAAGTGTTTCGACAGACATACGGATATTAGCCGCTGCTGATCTAGAGAAGGCTTTTTCGAGCGCAAAGGAAGAGCTTAATGCTTCTCCTCCGCGAGCAATATTGGAGACGAAGCCCCCTGGGGCAGCCAGTTTAGCGAAGAGGCCAGTTACCTGCCAATCTCCTCGCCAACCGCGCTGAACGGTGACACGTAGATCAAAGGGACGTCCTCCAATCTCAGCCAGTGGAATACGCTCCTGTACAAGATAAGGTACAGAGGCAAGGCGTGCGCGGAGAGCTTTTGGCAGCGCCCCCTGATATACGGGAGTGCTTAGCCAGCGCCGCATCGAAGGGGAAAGATAATTTAAGTGCCAGCGCTNNGGGTTTGAGAATGAGATCAGGGTAACGATTCATCATTTTTTTGAGTCCAGATACTCCTGTTGTCGCCGGTAAATACTCACGAAGCTCTTCACGCTTCTCAAGCAGTTCATGGATCTCATCTTTGCCATATCGATTGCATGTATTGTACACCAGAGGATGGTGCCGCAGCAGACGTTGCATCCCTGGGCTATTCTGGCTGTATATCGCCCGGTTATGGATGACAGTGGGTGTAGGAACTACTACGCTTCTATATCCATGAGATCCCTTTATATAGGCGGCACTGAAGCCTGAGTCTGTATCGATGTCCGCGAGCTTCAGGAAGCAGGGGACTAAGCCGTATGCAGCGGCCCCCTCTTCATAGTTGGATAGAGACTCCTGTCCTGTTTTTAGCCGGGGAACGCCCCGGTGCATATTGGCATTTAGTAGTATTCCAACGAGCTTATGCCCCATGTTTGTTCCTCCTGTTTCTTCGATCACGTGATTTCCGCCTTTACTACTCTAGTCATTGTATGTTTGTACCCGCGTGTCAGGATGGACGAATGCGCGGCGGCAGATGCCTTTTTTTAAAATATAAAAAAGTATAAGTTTCATCAGAATCTTATGAAGGGCTTATCGCAAAAGGGTGTCATAAGCCCATACCGCTGCATATGATGCCTAGGAGAAACAATAGATGGAAGGAGGAGACTGCTTGTGAGGGGTTCCAAAAAAAAGCAGCCACGCAATCCACAAAAACGACTCTACTATGTAGATAATCCCAATATAAAGGAACTGAGCATGCTGGATAGCAAAAGCAGTTCTAAGGATTCGGGGAGTATCAGTGATGGAGTCAGCAACCCAGAGATTGCGGAAGTTCAGGTAAGTGGAGGAGGAGGAGTAGCTGAAGCCGTTCAAGAGGAACTGATTTCTGCTCCAGTCCTGCAGCCGGAGCCTATGGTGGAGGTGCAGCTTCAGAAACAGGTGGATAATCTTCCTGAAACCATATGGTTCGCTCCTGAGAAAGAGCGGTTTCAGCCTGTTTACACAGATGATCTATCGGATGCAGCGGTTACAGGAGCAAAAATCGCTCCACGAACCATTGACGGTTCTAAGCTGAAGTTCGGCATTATTGGTACACCATGGCTGCAAGATTATGCTGTGCAGAGTATCAATATCGCGGACAAGGCAGTAACTTCTTCGAAAATCGCACCTGAATCCATCGTGGGTGAGCATTTAGCTGAAGGAAGCGTTAGTGGTGGTAAGCTGCTGGATCATTCAATCAGTGGAGAGAAGCTGAAGAACGGCAGTATTAGTCCAGAGAAGCTGGCTGATCGGATTATCGGCGGCGGTCAAATTGCAGATAAATCTATTGAGAGCCGTCATTTGAGCGATCTGATTATTACGGCTGATTTACTGGAAGATGGAGCGGTTACTGGTGAAAAAATAGGAAGCAGCAGCATCACTGGCCGCCACGTGGCAAACGGGAGTATTGATCGTTCCAAGCTGGCTGATGCAGCGGTATCTGGCGATAAAATAGCTGATGGTGAAATCAGCAGTTCCAAACTGGCTGATGCTGTCATTGAGGGTCGCCACCTTAGCGACGCTCTGATAACCGCCAGACATTTGGCTGCGGGAGCGATTGGGCCAGAGCAGCTTGCCAGCAAGCTGATCGGCAAGGAGCAGCTCCAGTCGGGTGTGATCGAAGGTGCGCATGTAGCAGATGGTGCTATTGGTTCCAAGCAGCTGGGTACAGAAGTAGTGAGAAGCATCCACTTAAGTGCAGAAAGCGTACATGGTTCCCATATCAGCGACGGGGAAATAACGAGTCGTCATCTGGCTGACCGAAGTATCTCTTTTTTAAAGCTGACGGAGGGTGCGGTAGGTACTGCACAGCTGATTGAGCAAGCGGTCACCTCATCGAAAATCGCTGATCAAAGCATACTCGCACATAAGCTAGCAGATGAAGCTGTAACCACAAGACATATTGCCAAATCCGCTATTCGCGGACAGCAAATTGCTATGCAAGCTGTATCTTCTATTCATCTGGAGCGCGAGGCTGTGAACCATTCCCATTTAGCTGCGGAAGCGGTCGGATCCGAGCAACTTATGGATGAAGTTATTCACACGCATCATCTGTCCTCTGGTGCTGTGACTGGTGAACAGCTGGCTTCAGAGTCTGTGGGTGGTGAGCATCTTCGTCCGCAGAGCGTTACTTCTGCCAAGTTGGCAGATGGAAGTGTGAATGCGGCTAAACTGGGAGCGGGAGCGGTGATTGGGAGTACGATTGCCCGTGAAGTGGTGAGTGGTGAGCATATTGCTTTTTGTGCAGTGGAGGAGAAACATCTGGCCGATGCCAGCGTGAGCGGGCGTGTCCTGCAGGACGCTGTGGTGGACAAAGATCATTTAGCCACGGGAGCCGTAGAACGGAGACATCTCGGAGAAAATAGTGTGACCGCAGCTGCGATTCAGTCTGGCTCGGTTTCAGGAGATAAGCTGGCTTCTGCTGCGGTGAGAGAGATTCATTTAGCAGCTGGAGCAGTGCAGCCGCATCATCTGGCAGATCATGTGGTGACGTCGTTAAAGCTGTCACCGGAAAGTGTATCGACGGATAAGATTAGCGATTTATCGGTCACTTCGGCTAAGCTTGCAGACGGAAGCGTAGATTCCAGTAAATTAGCAGTGTCAGCAGTTCAGGCAGAGCATTTATCTGTGAATGCAATTCATTCAAAATCCATTAGTGATAGTGCGGTTCAGAGCAGACATATGAATCCGGGAAGCATCGGCGGGGCGCATATCCGGCCGTTGTCCATCGGAAATGGCCATATTATTCCTAATTCCATTTCTTCGATTCAAATACACGAGGGTAGCATTAGCGGCTCTACGCTGGCAAAAGGGGCTGTGGATTCCCAGCATCTTTCACCGAGCAGTGTAGACGGTAGCCATCTATGTATTGATATCATTGAAGGACGTCATATTGGGTATGGTGAGATCAAGCTGGCTCATCTAGCCGAAGATGCACGCAGCTCCGACTTGCTGCCAGAGGGCAGTATTACCAGAGAAAAGCTGGCGCAAGAATCTGTGAATTCAAATCATCTAATACCTGGAAGTGTAAATGGCAGTCATCTTAGCCCGGATGCAATAGAAGGCCGTCATATCGGGTACGGTGAAATTACCCTAGCTCATCTAGCCAAAGATGCACGTAGCGCTGACTTGCT
>DJUJ01000024.1:13754-20492 GCA_002438345.1 Paenibacillus sp. UBA6285 | reverse complement strand
TGGATTCCCAAGTACGTTAAATACCCGGCCTAATGTCGCTTCCCCTACAGGAACCGAAATAGGACCTCCTTGGTCCATTGCGTCCAGTCCACGAACCAGACCATCTGTAGAAGACATCGCGATACAACGTACCAGATTGTCTCCCAAGTGATTGGAAACCTCAAGTGTTAGGTTAATCTGGCGACCATTGTCCAAGACGGTTTCAATTTTGATAGCGTTGAATATCTCGGGCAACTGGCCGCGTTCAAATTCAATATCTACAACCGGACCCATAATGCTTACAACGCGTCCTTTGTTCATCTTCATTTCCCTCCTCGAAAGCTGTTACATCAAGAAGAAACGACGTTGTCGTCATATAAAGATGACAACCGTTTCTCGTAGAAATATAAGCATTTTGTATAGTGTAAAACCTATACTTTCTTATATTTTAAGAAGAACTGCAGTGCCGTTCTTAAGGAGCTATACTCCAGAAGCGGGCGATACTATGTATCGCTCAATACGGCACCGTTTCTCGTAAAATACAAGGCAAGTCAAGCACGCTGCTTAACTTTTCTTGTATTTTTAAGACTGAGCATTCGCTCCGGCCACGATCTCGGTAATTTCCTGCGTAATTGCCGCCTGACGGGCACGGTTGTACGTAAGGGTAAGTTCTCCGATCATTTTCGACGCGTTCTTTGTTGCACTGCCCATCGCTGTCATTTTCGCACCCAGCTCACTGGCCTTGCCATCCAGAATTGCGCTATAAATCAAAGTTTCGGCGTATTTCGGAAGTAATACTTCGAGCACGCCTTCCGGAGAAGGTTCATATTCGTAATTTGCAGTCGCTTCATGATGCTCATGATTTCCTACGCCTTCCATAGGCAACAGTCGATCAACGGTTGGGATCTGGGTAATAGCATTGACGAATTGATTGTAACAAACGTACTACTCATCATACGAACCATCTACAAACTGTTGTACTGCCGAGTTCGCGATAGTCTTGATATCTGCAAACTTCGGTGCATCCGAAAGCTCGGTAACTTCCTGTACAATCGGATATTCACGGCGGCGTAAGAAGTCACGGCCTTTACGACCGATAACGAACAAGGCATACTCATCTTTGGATTTATGTCGCTCCGCGATGAGCATCGTCACCTTACGTAAAATATTAGCGTTGTATCCTCCCGCAAGCCCTCTATCAGAGGTCACGATAAGATAACCAGTTTTTTTCACAGGGCGACTGACCAGCATGGGATGCTGAACGCCTTCTGTACCAGCAGCAATGCTCGATACAACCTCTTTCAGCTTCTCAGCATAAGGACGGGCGGCAATTGCCTTCTCCTGAGCTTTTCTCAGCTTGGAGGCGGCTACCATTTCCATCGCTTTTGTGATCTGTCTTGTGTTTTGAACACTCTTAATTTGACGTTTAATATCACGCATGCTTCTTGCCATGATTTCACCACCTTAAAGCTTTAACGGAGTTAAAGCTAACTTCGTAAGCATCTTCTTAGCTTTGACGAAGTCAAAGCTAACTTTATGAGTACAGCCTGAGCTTCGGCAGAGCCAAAGCTCACTTAGTAAGATCCGTTAACGCACTATATTAGCTAGTAGCAAAGCCTCTTTTAAATGTGTCAATTGCTGCTTTAAGAGCGGCTTCGTTATCTGCTGTCAAATCTTTTGTATCCTTGATGGATTGAGCAACTTCAGCGACACTGCTATCCATGTAAGCAAGGAATTCCTTTTCAAAACGTTTTACGTCTTTAACAGGAATATCATCCAAATATCCTTTTACAGCTGTGTACAAGCTGAGCACTTGATGCTCAACAGACAACGGCTGATTTACACCTTGTTTCAGAACTTCCATCATACGTGCTCCGCGATTCAGACGAGCAAGCGTGGATTTATCAAGATCTGAGCCGAACTGCGAGAAGGCTTGAAGTTCACGATATTGGGCAAGATCCAAACGGAGCGAGCCAGCTACCTTCTTCATCGCTTTAATCTGAGCGGAACCCCCTACACGAGAAACGGAGATACCGACGTTGATTGCCGGACGTTGTCCAGAGTAGAACAGATCGGATTCAAGGAAGATTTGACCATCTGTAATCGAGATTACGTTCGTAGGAATGTAGGCCGATACGTCAGATGCTTGTGTTTCGATGAACGGAAGCGCGGTTAATGAACCACCACCAAGCTCATCACTAAGCTTAGCCGCACGTTCCAAAAGACGGGAGTGCAAGTAGAACACGTCACCTGGGAACGCTTCACGACCCGGTGGACGACGAAGTAGCAAGGACAATTCGCGATAAGCCGAAGCTTGTTTTGAAAGGTCATCATAAATGATCAGTACGTGTTCGCCCTTGTACATGAAGTATTCGCCCATTGCGCAACCTGCGTATGGAGCAATATACAACAGTGGGGATGGCTCGGAAGCCGAAGCAGTTACAACGATTGTATATTCCAGTGCGCCATGACGGCGGAGAGTTTCTACAACCTGTGCTACTGTAGATTGTTTTTGTCCAATGGCAACATAAATACATTTCATTCCGTTGCCTTTTTGGTTGATAATCGCATCAATTGCGATTGCAGTCTTACCTGTTTGACGGTCACCAATGATAAGTTCGCGTTGTCCACGACCAATTGGTACCATCGCATCAATCGCTTTAAGGCCAGTCTGCATTGGCTCATGAACCGATTTACGGTCGATAACACCAGGAGCGTTATTCTCAACCGGACGGAACTCCGTCGTTTGAATTGGGCCTTTACCGTCAAGCGGCATACCGAGTGCGTTAACAACACGACCCAGAAGGGCCTCTCCCACTGGAACTTGCATGATTTGTCCAGTACGTTTTACTTGATCGCCTTCACGAATTTCCTTGTACTCACCCAGAATAACAACACCGACGTTGCTTTCTTCCAGATTGAGTGCCATGCCTACTACACCGTTGGAGAACTCTAGCAACTCGCCTGCCATTGCGTTTTCCAGACCGTAGACACGAGCGATACCGTCTCCGACTTGAATGACGGTGCCCACTTCGGCAACTTCGATATCGGCTTTATATTGCTCAATTTGACTTTTGATCAAAGTGCTGATCTCTTCAGGTCTGATGCCCAATATCCTCACCCCTATCTTCTATGCTTATCATTAAAGGATTTCTCGAGACGTTCCAATTTACTAGACAGACTGCCGTCATACAGCGTATCGCCGATATAAACTTTCAGTCCTCCCAGCAGGCTTGGATCCACCACGTTCGTAACCCGAATTTTGCGGTTTACGAGCTGGCCGAATTCTGCAGCTACAGCCGCTTGTTCTTCTTCACTTAAAGAATAAACGGAGTATACCTTAGCATCACCAATGCCAAGAGCGTCTCCTTCAATCTTGATATACGTATCCAGCAGTTCGGCAAAAATATCGGTTCTGCCTCGCTCTACTAACAGTTCTACAATGTTCATCACGATAGGAGAGAGCTTATCTTGAAGTGCTGTGCGCAGCACTTTCAGCTTGTCGGACTCCGAGATACGTGGTGCAAGAATAAACCGCTGTACCTCTTGGTCTGAATGTAATACTTCGACCACTGCCTTGAGCTGTTCTTCTACTTCAAGGGTAATCCCCTTCTCTACCGCTGCACTGTACAATGCTTTAGCGTAGCGCTTGGCAACTACCGTATCGCGGCTCATGATCGGCCTCCTACCTCATTGAGGTATTGGTTCACAAGCTGCTCCTGCTCACTGCTAGCACTAACTTCTTTTTTAAGAAGTTTAGAAGCAATACGAACAGATGCCGTTCCAATTTCGCTGCGCAACTCTTCCACCGCTTTATTCTNNGTCGTTCTCGATATCGCGCACGGCCTCTTCTTTGACGCGTGCAGCTTCAACTTTAGCTTGCGCCAAAGCTTGTTCTACCTGTTGATTACTAGTAATTTGCGATTGTTGAATAATCTGTTGAGCTTCCTGGCGTGCACTGTTCAGCGCCTGCTTCTGCTCTTCCACATACGCGACCGCTTGCTCTCTAGTCTTCGCAGCTTCATCCATTTGCTGCATTACTAGCTCACGGCGTTTTTCCATAACTGCGAACAGTTTGCTGAACGCATACTTACTGAGCAAGAAATATAGAATCCCAAAGGCTACAATTGAAAATATGATGTTTGTCCAAACAATTTCCACTGAGGTCACTCCCTTCCGTTACCGCGTCATGCGGACGTATACAAAAGTAAGGCGCGGATGGCATCGGCCGTCCCCGCCAAACCGTAAATACGGTTTATTAAGATGCAAACATGATCAGGAATGCGATAACTGTTGCTGCCAACGGAATAACTTCGACGATACCTACACCGATAAACATTGTTGTTTGAAGCGCGTTACGAGCTTCTGGTTGACGAGCGATGGACTCAACTGTTCTACTAACGATCATACCGTTACCAAGACCTGCGCCAAGTGCACCCAATCCAACCGCTATTGCTGCTGCTAAATATTCCATTTGTAAATATCCTCCTTTAATTTCGGTTCATATTGTGTTTAATGATATAAGATATCTCCCGCGAAAGAAAATCAGACGATAGCCGTTCTCTTCGCAGCAGTTCATTAATGTGCTTCTTCTTCGTGAATCGTCATCTGTGCGATATAAACCATCGTCAGAATCGTAAAGATAAACGCCTGTAATGCCCCGACGAAAATACTGAAGCCTTGCCATACAGCCAGGAAAGGAATACTGAGAATCCCCAGTTTCAAAATGACTGTAATCAGTACTTCTCCGGCAAAAATGTTAGCAAATAGACGAATAGCCAGAGCTACTGGTTTTGCCAAGTTCTCGATAATGTTCAGTGGCAAAAAGATTGGAAACGGCTCAATATAGTGTTTGAAATAATGCTTGCCATTGAGCTTAATGCCCAGGAAGTTCATCAGTATAAACACAATAATTGCCAATCCTGCAGTGATATTAATGTCAGCAGTCGGCGACTTGTACCATAAGATCTCAACATGATCACCATGCGCCAAGTTCTTGGTTGCTTCAATCACATGGCCAAACACGGTTACAGGTCCATGTGCTTCAGTTACAACTGAGAAAGGCAATCCAAGAAGGTTGGAAACAAAGATAAACAGAATCAACGTTAGCCCCAAAGATATGTAAGGTTTTCCTTTCTTCAGGTCCATGGCACTGCTTACGACACCCTCTACAAATTCTACAACCCATTCCATAAAATTCTGAAGCTTAGATGGATTCTCAACCGAAAGCTTACGAACCGACAGCATCACCAGTACAAATACTACTGTACAACTGATCAGAAGCATCAATACGGCTGATATATCTATCGGTATTCCCCCGACAAAGATTTTCGGCATCTCATGCATAGTATCATCCCCCTTTCTCTTTAATCTGGTTAAAGTTTGTTCTTCACACTCAGATATATCCCCGCAGGAATGGCGAGAAGCTGAGGAATGAATACGCCCGAAACAGTTGCTACCAGGGAGAAATGCTCAATCTTGATCGCGAACATGGTGACCAATATTGCAAAGCTAATCCGTGTAACAAAACCGAGGCTGAAGGCATTCCCTTCGTTGCTCGCAATCGACTGCGTTACCCGTCGAACCTTGACGGCCAGATAACGAAAGTTTACCAATCCCGCCACCAGACCCAGAGTCATGCCCAGCGTAACCTCCCTGGTTTCATGATGAAGCGCCCAGCCCATTAAGAGTCCTGCCATAAGGACGAGCGTAACTCTAGTGACGGTATTGATCATGGGAGTCATATTATCCATTCTGCTCCCCCAAAAATTTTTTAATTAACAGGACGACGTTCACAATTCCCAGAATCATTCCAGTTATTGTGCCAATGGCGAGCCAATATTTTGGGCCTTCCATCAGGTCTTTCAGCCACCTTGCCGCAAAAAAACCAATAACAATGTAAGCGGCGAGTATAGTGCCTGCACTTCCAATGATAAGCGCGGTCTGTAACAAGCTGTCCCTGCTATTTTGTTCTTTCATGGCTACAATCCCAACTAATTTTACTGAATTTCTGGAGTCTTTGTCAATTCATTGAACATTGCCTAAAAACCCTTGAAAACATGAAAATAATCACAGCAAAATGTTCCAAAACCATATAAACCGTACAGTTTGACTGTATGTTGATTTTGATCAGATCAGATATTACTTTAAATGAAATTATTTATTTTTTGTGAACATTCTGTGAAACTCTTCAGGACGTTCCTCGTTTACACCAAAATGGTGCAAAATCGCATTGACAATTCGTTGGGATGCTTTGCCATCTCCGTACGGGTTGGCGGCCCGACTCATCGACTGATAGAGCTCATTATCAGTCAAAAGAGCATGTGTCCGTTCATACACCTTCTCCTCGTCCGTGCCCACAAGTTCTAGCGTTCCAGCGTCTATCCCTTCAGGACGCTCCGTCGTATCACGAAGCACAAGTACGGGTACTCCGTATGAAGGAGCTTCCTCTTGCAAACCGCCGGAATCGGTCAATATCAAGTGGGTATGCGGATAAAAATTATGCAAGTCCACGACATCCAGCGGATCAATCAGCTTAATTCTCGGATGTCCACCCAAAATTTCATGCGCAGGTTCCTTAACTGCAGGACTCGGATGCACAGGATAAACAATGGCTACATCTTCGAATTCATCAGCGATTCTTTTGACAGCTCGGAAGATATTACGATGCGGTTCACCTTGCGATTCTCTACGGTGAGCAGTCATCAAAATAAGTTTTTTTCCTGATGCAAAATCCAAAACAGGATGCCGATAATCAGG
>DJUJ01000024.1:8379-13645 GCA_002438345.1 Paenibacillus sp. UBA6285 | reverse complement strand
AGGAAAGAGGCGTAACTTGCAAGGAACGTCGTTAATGTGTCCCCGTGCACCAGTACCAGATCAGGTTTAACCTCTCTTAGCACAGGTTCCAAACCTTCAAGTACACGAATAGTAATCTCATTAAGCGTCTGACGGTCCTTCATCACATCCAGATCGTAATCAGGGGTGATGTTGAACACCTCCAACACTTGATCGAGTAACTCCCTGTGTTGTGCGGTTACACATACGATTGACTCAATATGCTCAGGATGCTTCTTTAGTTCAAGAACTAGAGGAGCCATCTTGATCGCCTCGGGGCGCACTCCGAAAATAGTCATCACTTTAATTTTGGACATAACCCCTACCCTCTCATCAAAAAATCTAAAACCCTCNNCGTATTACCAATTACGGATTACTATTTACTTAGTTCCGTACAAACGGTCTCCAGCATCACCAAGTCCTGGGACGATATATCCATGTTCATTCAAATGAGAATCAAGCGCAGCTACGTAAATATCTACATCCGGATGAGCTTCTTGAACTGCAGCAACACCTTCCGGAGCCGCAATCAGGTTCATCATTTTAATATGTGTACAGCCTCGATTCTTCAGCGAGGTAATAGCAGCAATCGCGGATCCCCCTGTAGCTAGCATCGGATCAATTACGATCAGCTCACGTTCCTGTACATCTGTAGGAAGCTTGATGTAATACTCAATAGGTTGAAGCGTGTCTGGATCACGGAACAAGCCAACATGTCCCACTTTAGCAGCAGGGAGAAGCTTCAGAACACCCTCAAGCATCCCTAGACCGGCACGAAGAATAGGGATAAGCCCAAGCATTCTTCCCGAAATCACTTTACTTTCCGTTTCAGTGACCGGTGTTTGTACTGTAATGGTCTCTAGAGGAATGTCACGTGTAATCTCATAAGCCATCAATGTGGCAACTTCGTCAACATGCTCTCTGAAATCCTTCGTGTTTGTTCTTACGTCGCGAATAAATGTTAGTTTGTGTTGAATTAAAGNNTTTCCCTCCGGTAATTGTAAGTCGTGTCTATAACCCTAGAAAGCACTTTTGCTTCTCTATGGCTAAATCCTGTCTATTATAGCATTCCTAACGCCGCATTTCACCTAGAAAGGAACTTGTATCCACATTGACCCCATTCTGCTTAATTTCCTTTGTTCAAAACGGTAATGATTGGATATTTAAATGCCCATCCAGATAAAAAACCTAGAATAGGTTGTGCAAGTTTACATATTTCATACTATTCACATTTTTTTCACTATTGATTATGAAAACTCCATGAACTTCCATGACTCAATTCATTCATTTCCATCAATTCCCCTATATAATATTGTGAACAATAAACAACAAAAAACCTCCACCAAATCCGAAATCAGGACTTGGTGGAGGTAAGCTCATAAATTAATACGAATAAGAACTAGTATTTCAGTTCTGGATAAAGTGGGTACTGGTCCGTCAAATCAGCAACTTGACGAGCTGCCTCAGCCAATTTCACTTCATCCTTTGGATTCTTTAGAACATTAGCTATGATACGGCCAATGACCACCATTGCTTGCTCGTCCATACCACGTGAAGTGACTGCAGGTGTACCAATACGGATACCACTAGTTACAAAAGGACTCGTAGGATCAAATGGAATTGCGTTTTTATTCACAGTGATTCCGATGGAATCCAATACTTTTTCCGCATCTTTTCCGGTAATGTTCAGGTTACGCGTATCAAGCAACATTAAGTGGTTATCCGTACCACCGGATACAATGTTAACCCCTTCGCTTATCAGTGTTTCCGCGAGAACATTTGCATTCTTCACTACATTCTCAGCGTAAGTCTTAAAGGACGGCTGCAATGCTTCGCCAAATGCAACTGCTTTTGACGCAATTACATGCATCAGCGGACCACCTTGGGAACCAGGGAATACAGCTTTATCAATAGCAGCTGCCCATGGCTGTCTGCACATAATCATACCTCCGCGAGGACCGCGCAAAGTCTTATGTGTTGTAGTTGTAACGAAATGTGCATGAGGAACTGGACTCGGATGAAGACCCGCAGCGACCAGACCTGCGATATGGGCCATATCTACCATAAATAAAGCACCAACATCATTTGCAATAGCGCCGAGTTTTTCGAAATCAATAATACGCGGATACGCACTCGCACCAGCAACAATCAATTTAGGACGGTGCTTGAAGGCTGCTTTGCGCACTTCGTCATAATCAATCAGGAAAGTATCTTCTTGTACACCATAAGCTACGAAGTTATAGAGCAATCCAGAAGCATTTACTGGACTACCGTGTGTTAAATGTCCGCCATGCGCCAAATTCATTCCAAGAACAGTGTCGCCCGGGTTAAGCGCAGCCAGATAAACAGCCATGTTTGCTTGTGATCCGGAATGCGGTTGTACGTTTACATGTTCCGCACCAAACAATTCTTTTGCACGATCACGAGCCAGATTCTCAACGATATCTACATCTTCACAACCACCATAATAACGTTTGCCTGGATAACCTTCTGCATATTTGTTTGTAAGCACCGAGCCCATGGCTTCCATTACGGCTTCGCTAACGATATTCTCTGAGGCAATAAGCTCAATGTTGGCACGCTGACGTTTCAGTTCCAGTTCCATCGCTTCCAGTACTGCCGGGTCACTCTTACGTAATTGTTCCATGTTCTTATTTCCTCCCTAGTGTGTGTAGATATGTTGTATTTAAGTAGAAACGATTTACCCGCCATGAAGAGGCTTTAGGCCTGCGTTTCTGCAAAAATATAAAACCAAGTTCATCAATCACAAAGCTGTGAGCCACTTTGCTCTGGAGCGCGATATACCGCACGTTCGCCGCCAATGAGTGGAGGTCTGGTCCATGCTGCATTCACCCTAGCTTCTCCAATGTACCGTAAGGTCGGCCGAAAAGGAACCGCTACCCGGCGCAAATGCATACCTATAAGTGTCTCACCAATGTCTAAACCAGCATGCGCTTCTATCGTTTCCGCTAGAACAGGATCTTTCATAGAGCGATAGGCAGCCGCAGCCATTGAGCCTCCAGCCCCCGGTATGGGTACAGCTGAAACTTCATTTAACCCAAGCGACTCTAGCAAAGAACGTTCCATTACAAGCGCACGATTCAAATGCTCACAGCACTGATAAACGAGATGAAACCCTTTTTCCGCTGCTACCAAACGAACACCTTCGAGCAGTTGCTGTGCGACTTCAAGCGCACCACCGGTTCCAATCCGGACACCAGCGACCTCACTTGTGCTGACTCCAACGACAACCATTTTGCCTGACCCAAGATTACCAGCTTCCGCCAACTCCCTTAACACAGTGACGGTTGCTTCAGTTAAAGATAACTCTACAACTTCGTCCATCACCCTACCTCCTCAAACTTCAAACAAGCTTAATTTAAGCACAAACGCCTTCGGTATCCTTATAAGACGGTAAGCGTAGTGCGAGAAATATAAGAAAGTTTAGGTGCTAAACTTTCTTATATTTTAAACAAAAAAGAGCAGTCCGCAGGTAGCTGCGGATTTGCTCTTTTGCCCAGGCGACCGGCCGTTTATTCCGATGCTCCATCGTGGTTTGATCCACATTTGTCGCCAGTTACATCGGAACCGATTATTTGTACTTTCATCTTAAAGCAAAGCGGTCTGAAAATCAACCATTTACAAATGGCGTAAGGATTCCAGTTTATCTAGTAAACTAAATAGCGCGGTGCGAATCTCAGCAGCAGTAAGCTCATAATCTTCACGCGTACCTCCGAATGGATCGGAAATATCAAAGCTTGGTATACGCTGACGGATTTCAATCAGTCGTTGCAGATCCGTTGCGTTGGGTTCACCACCAAGGGCTATGCTTAACTCAGCATCTGCGTAAAGGCTGTCCAATTCTTTAATATCCTCAGTCACAGCTTTTTCGTTATGCACATATTCCTTCAATGTATATGTTTTCGTTACGGCATCCGGAAAATACTGAAGCAAATGCTGCTTATGTCCACTGGTCAAGGTCAGCACAAGGTCGGCCCAAGCGACGGATTGCCCCGTTAATTGCGACGACTCTAAGTGATCATGAATGCCTTCTTCCTGCAATATAGCTGCAGCATGTCTCGATATAGAAGTACCGGAAATGGCGGATACACCAGCAGACCGCACTTCCAGATCGATTCCTCGTTCCTTCGCGAGCTTTCGTAAAAGCCCCTCAGCCATAGGACTACGGCATGTATTACCGGTGCAGACGAATAAAATATGCAGCATGCTTTTGCACCCCCATGAAATTAAAATATTCTAATGCCGTTATTGTATCAAAAGATGAATAGCAAGCCAAACCCCAATAAAATAGCCCCGCCCAGCGCTTCCCCATAATCCCCGAGCCCACGACTGACATGCCGCCCAAGAAGTAAACCGATAATCGACATCAAACCTCCACAGGCACCAAAAGCTAGTATGGTCAGAAGCACGCCATTCACAAACATCCCTAAGGACACCCCGACGGAAAAAGAGTCCACACTCACACTGAGTGAAAGAAGCAACATTCCCCATAAGGTTCGGTGATTCATAGCCCGCGTACTTACAACATCCGGACGAAAGGAGTTATACACCATATGTCCACCCAGAAGTACAAGAAGCCCTCCAGCGGCATAAGTCGTTACTTGACCTAGCAATTGCCCGACATAACTTCCCGTTAATAAACCCAGAAGAGGCATCAGCATATGAAAAAAAGCAATGAGCACACTCATTTGCAGAACATGCAACTGTCGGATACCTTTCATACCGATTCCTACACCGAGCGAAAAAGCATCCATCCCTAATGCAATCGCCATTATAGCAATGGTCACTGTCTGCCCCCAACCGGCATATACATCTCCTATGCCCATGCTTAACCCCCCAAGTCCGAAATATCTTGTACAACAACGATATGCGGACAAGGAGGTAATCATGACTTCATAAGCGAGTTCGGATTAGAAGAACCAGCGCTATAGCTGGATAGAAAGGGCGCCGTGGCTATCCGGCGTCAATGACGGAACCACCGGCGGCCTTCATAAGCCGGTTCATAATGGCAGCGCCGAGGCCGGTATACGGACAATCCTCGGCCAAGATGTAAGTCGCTCCCGCTTCATCGAAGCGCCGCAGCGCGGCATATAGGGAGCGCGCTCCTTCCTCCGGTGAGGATAACGAGCCGAGGGAGAGGACACAGGCGGCAGGAACGGCGGGATAGAGGGGCTTATGCTCCTCGAAGAGGAGCAAGCCCGTCACCTCGCCATTCAGCTGCGCCGCC
>DJUJ01000024.1:0-8370 GCA_002438345.1 Paenibacillus sp. UBA6285 | reverse complement strand
GCGTGTACTTCATGCCCGGTGCGCGCGGCGCCGAGCTCTCGGCAGTAGCTTCTGCACCGTGAAGCTCCTTGGATGCAGTAGCTTCCAAGGAATCTGCTGTCGCGAGGTCTGAAGAATTATTAACTGTAGCAGCAGACTCAGCAGTACCAGACTCAGCTACAGGCTCAGTACTTACCGCTTCTACTCCAACTACAGCAGCCAACTGCTCTGCAGTAATCCCGCCGGGGCGCAGCACGGCAACCTTCCCATCAGGCTGCACCTGCACCACGGTTGACTCTAGTCCAACTCCGGCGGCGCCGCCATCAAGAACGCCGCCAATGTATCCGGCCAAATCTTCCATCACGTGCGAAGCTAATGTCGGGCTCGGACGCCCCGAACGGTTAGCGCTGGGCGCCGCAACTGGACAACCTGCTGCACTTATCAGCGCCAAAGCTACCGGATGGTCAGGCATACGCACACCAACCGTGTCCAGCCCTGACGTCACACAGGGCGACAAAACACCCTCACGAACAGGAAGCACGACTGTCAGCGGGCCAGGCCAATAAGCTTCCATCAACGCCGCCGCTGTAGGATGTACTTCTGTAACAAGCTCGTCCAAAGCACTCGGATCGGCAATATGCACGATTAGAGGATTGTCAGACGGTCGCCCTTTTGCCGCAAAAACAGCCTCAACTGCCTCTGAATTCCGTGCATCCGCCCCAAGTCCGTAGACCGTTTCGGTCGGAAAGGCGACCGTTCCGCCTTCGCGAAGCATTTTTGCCGCTTCCACTATGGCTAACTTATTCTTTTCACTTGACTGAAGTACATCGGACTCCAGATCTGCATCCTTCAAAAAATCCAGTTCCCAATAAACAGTCTCATTTCTATTTCCACTCCGCCGCTGAACGGCGAATAAAGGGTCGTTTTGTTCGTTCATTCTCATCACAGGCTTTCTTCAGGATATAAATTGAACAAAGCGGCCCCAAAAGAGGAGCCGCGGTAGATCTGCTTATGAAATAGTACCATATTTGCATTCAAAACTATAGACAGTACAACCAAAATCGGAGCTCTAGCTAAATCTTACGACCACAATCCACAAATCCAGTTCCAAAGGTTTTGCAGTAGTTCCCAAACGAAGAACCGCACCTCTGGCTCTGCGGATTCCGCCGCCGGTACATCTCCTGTCGAAGAATCTGCTTGTGCAGCTGTTCCTACTGCCGGCTTTACCTTAGCACCACTATCTGCACTAGTAGCCGAGACGGTCTTTGCCCCTTTGTTAGTAGCAGGCGCTGCTGCATCTCCGGAGCCTGCATCGATAAAGCACAGCGGTGGAAACAGTACACACCACCAATTCTGCCCCTTGCCCTCACCCAGTGTGACCCGTACAGCCTCGTACTCCCCGGCCGGATACACTGTGCCACCGTATAATTTGGTCGGAAAAGGAACTACACCCAGCTCCACTTTATAGGAATATTGAATGCCTCGTTTCTCTAGCTCCGATCCAACCAGCGTATTAAGCTCCGGTAGATGGGTTCTAATTAAAGAGCGTGCCTGCTCTAAGCTCTGTGGGTCCTCAAGTGCAGTTACCCACTGGTTCATTTGCTCCACGATTTTATCGCGGATTTGCCGCTTCACTAGCTGATCCTGCGTTCCGTCCGAATTCGCCAAAATACGCAGCCGGATGGAATCCTGTGGAATAGATACTTCGGCTACTGCGGCATCGGTTTTTTGACCTTCCCAGGCCATTATAACAATCATAAAAAAACAAATTAAAATGGCAGTATACTTAAAAGTCACGCGTAAGGAATCTCTTTTATCCATATGATTATCGTTCATTTGTCGCAGCCCCTCTCCTCTTAACACTCATGCTAGTAGTATGTCCAGAGATGAGAGACTGCAAACCTATGAATCTATTAAATCTATAACTTCACTGCAAGCCCATTAGGCAACTGCAAATCATCCTCAACATCCCGTCCATAAATATGCACACTCATTACAATCCCCATGCAGGCCATATTGATTAAAAGTGACGTACCTCCATAACTGATGAATGGAAGTGTAATTCCAGTAAGCGGCATTAGGCCGATAAACGCTCCAATATTCTCTAGGATTTGATATAGCAGCATAGCCGTAATCCCAATAATTAAAAACGGACCACTGCGCTCCCTACTCTCTAGAGCAATCAGTATCATCCGATGGAGCAAAATAAAGAAGAGCAACAGAAGCAGCGCTGAACCCACGAACCCAAACTCCTCCGCAATCTGTACGAATATGGCATCTGAATAGGTATACGGAACACGGTTACTCTGAACAGAGCTACCCTGCATATATCCCTCTCCACTCATCCCCCCGGAGGCGATAGCCATTTTGGCATTTTTCGTGTGATAGCTTGCATCATCGGACGCCAAATCAGGTACGAGCCAAGGATCAAAACGATCCACTAAATGTTTTCTGCCAAGAGTCTCCTCAAAAAAATGTACCGCTTCATCATGATAGTGAATATAGCTCATAATTCCTGCAAGACCAAGTCCGCCAACTATAATTAGCCCAATGAGAGCATGTGAAATTTTGATATTCCCGNNTAGAAGGCCGATCAATATAACAATGTAACTTAGCGCATTCCCCAGATCATTCTGCACAATAACTATAGTAAAAGGGAACAACGTAAGAAGCGCTAGCGGGACGACTCCCTTCCAGAAGGTTAGCGTGGCCCCTTGTCTACGGACCAGAATGGACGCCAATAAAAGGATCAATATTAACTTAAACAGCTCCGCAGGTTGAAAGCTAAGACCACCTATTTCTAGCCCCAATTGGGCACCATTCTTTACCTTACCAAAAAAACTAACTGACACTAGCAGACCTATACCCAAAATATAAATATAAAGTGCATATTTAACAAATATCCTATAGTCCACAAAGGTGAGTACAAAGAAAGCTACAAACCCTAAAAAATAGTATTTAAGCATTCGTAGATGGAAGCCATCCAATTTCTGAAGTAATCTTCCACTAGTCACACTGTATATAGAAAAAATACTAATGACCATCAGCATAACTAGAACAATAATAATCACGCTATCGATCTTCTTGAACTTCTCAAGCATACGTAAGCCCCTTACTCTATTAAGGTTCCAACCGCCCTCACCCGAGGAAAGTCGCTCCCTTCTATTGTAGAGCATTCGAGAATAAAATTCCAAATTTATGTAATACATCCGAAATTAGAGATTCAATTGATCAGAGGACAGACATCTCCATGAAAATCAAAAAACCGCCAGTTCCCATCCTAAAAAGATGAGGTTCTGACGGTTTTATTGTGATTTCGTGATTATACCTGTTTGGCGGCTGCATAAGGAGTAGGCTTAGGTAAATCTTCCTCTACATCTTGACCATGCAGCCGTACACTCATTACCAGTCCAACGCTGGCCATGTTGATAAGCAGGGATGTACCCCCATAGCTGATGAAAGGCAATGTAATACCTGTCAAAGGCATCAACCCGATAAACGCGCCAATATTCTCAAAAATCTGATACAACATCATTGCGACAATGCCGACAATCAGAAATGGACCGGCTCGATCTCTGGATTCCAGCGCAATCAGAATCATTCTGTGAATCAGGATAAAATACAGTAGCAGCAGCGCCGCCGCCCCCACAAAACCGAATTCTTCGGCAATTTGCACGAAAATAGAGTCCGAGTAAGTGTATGGTACACGATTTGCTTGAACCGAATCGCCTTTCATATAGCCATCTCCACTCATTCCTCCAGAGGCAATAGCAATTTTAGCATTGGTGGTATGATACTTAGCCTTTTCTGTTGCTTTGTCCGGAACAAGCCAAGGATCGAAACGCTCAATCCAGTGTGATCGGCCAATATCGTTAAGGAACGTTTTAATTTCGTCATGATAATGAATATAACTCATAATTCCGGCAATCGCAGAACTTGCTATAATCACCAGTCCGATTAATGCGTGAGTGTACTTAATATTACCAATCCACAACAGACCCGCAAGAATCACAATGTAAGACAAGGCATTACCAAGGTCATTCTGTGTAAGGACAATAAGAAACGGAAATAAGGTTAAGAGGCCCAGCGGCACAACATCCCGCCAAAACAAAAGCTTACTCTTATTCTTACGAACGAGCATAGCTGCCAGAAATAGAATCAATATCAACTTAAACAACTCGGCAGGCTGAAGGCTCAGTCCTCCAGGGAGGGACAACCAGCCTTGGGCATTATTTTTGGTCTCGCCCAAAAAGCTGACGAGGACCAGTATACCTATCCCAAATAGATAAATATACAGCGCGTATTTCACTAAAATTCTGTAATCCAAAAAGGTCATTCCAATAAATGCAATAAATCCAATAACATAATACATCATCATACGGATATGATGTCCGTCCAGCTTTTCTCTTCCATGAGTCACACTATATATGGAGAAGATGCTGACAGTCATGAGTAATAACAGAACGACTACGATAGCACCATCAATCTTTTTAATCTTCTGAAGCACGTTCTGCCTCCCTACTCTATATCTATGCTTTCTTTTATGGTTCACCAAGAAGTCCGGTTAAATTCTATTGTAAAGGAAGACGGATTGAAAATACAATTTTACTACCTTGGATAACATGAGCCACTGCACAGAATACAGTATTACCGCGCTATACCTAGCACATGACGCGGAATTCCAGCCAGATCATTAATGGTGATGATCTCCATCCAGTGGCCTGCCGCCTCAAGGAGTGCAGCGACTTGCTCGGCTTGGCCAAAGCCAAGCTCAAAGCCGATCAGGCGCGGCAGTGCCGGGAGCAGCGCCAGCTGCTCCATCATGCGGCGGTACGGGTCCAGCCCGTCCGCTCCGCCATCCAGCGCAGTGCGTGGCTCGTGGTCGCGCACCTCACGCTGCAACCCGGCGATATCCTCGCCGGGGATGTACGGCGGGTTGGAGACGAGAATATCCGTCTCCATTCCCGCGAACGGCTCGAGCAAATCGCCGAGCCGAAAATCCACGGCTGTGCCGTTGCGCAAGGCATTGCGCTCGGCCACAGCCAAGGCCGCCGGCGAAANNGAAATATCGCCGGCGCAGACCCGCCACGCCGGCGCTTCGGCCGCCAGCGTGACGGAGATCGCTCCGCTGCCGGCGCCGATATCGACGGCGGTCAGCGGCCGTTCGTCCGGCCAGAGCTCCGCGCCGTACCGCAAAATCGCCTCGACGAGCAGCTCCGTCTCCGGCCGCGGAATCAGTACGTCAGGCGTCACCTCAAAGGGACGCCCGTAGAACTCCTGCTCGCCGATGATGTACTGCACCGGCTCGCCCATGCTCCGGCGGGTAACTCCCGCCTCCCATGCTTCCTTGACCGCAGCTGGAAAAGGATCCGCCAGCGCCATATAATACGCCGCTCCCGACAAGCCAAGCGCATGCTCAAGCAGTAATTGCGCACTGCGCTGCGGTTCATTACAACCGCTCTGGCTCAAAAAAGAAGAAGCCTCCGCAAAGGCTTCCCGGATGCTTTTCACTTCCGACATGACAAATACGCCATCGTTCAAAGCACTATTCTCCATTGTCCATACTATCCATCAAATCAGCTTGTTCAGCGATCGAAAGGGCCGAAATAATTTCAGTGATTTCTCCGTTCATAATCTGCTCCAAACGGTGCAGTGTCAAGCCTATGCGATGATCTGTAACCCGGCTCTGCGGGAAGTTATACGTCCGAATACGCTCACTACGATCACCAGTACCTACTTTACTCTTCCGTTCACCAGCATACTTTGCTTCCTCTTCCTGCCGTTTCAGATCCGAAATACGGGCACGAAGCACTTGCAGTGCTTTTTCCTTATTGGAGTTCTGTGACTTACCGTCCTGACAGGTAGCAATAATGCCCGTAGGTACATGGGTTACACGTACTGCAGACTTGGTCGTATTTACAGACTGTCCGCCTGCACCACTTGAACAGAAGGTATCCACACGAATATCTTTATCATGGATCTCAATCTCAAATGCCTCAGCTTCCGGCATCACCGATACTGTAGAAGTAGAGGTATGAATACGTCCACCGGATTCAGTCGCTGGGATACGTTGTACGCGATGCGCACCACTTTCGTATTTCAGCTTACTGTATGCACCCCGGCCGTTAATAAGGAAGATGACCTCTTTAAATCCACCAAGGTCACTCGTGTTGGCATCCATTAGCTCCACGCGCCAGCCTTGTGCATCTGCATAACGAGTGTACATCCGGTAAAGGTCGGAAGCGAACAATGCCGCTTCATCTCCACCCGCCGCACCACGAATTTCGACGATTACGTTCTTATCATCATTCGGGTCTTTAGGTAGCAACAATACGCGGATTTTCTCTTCCAGTTCAACCTGACGTTTGGAAAGGTCGTCAATTTCCATTTTGACCATTTCCTTCATCTCATCATCAAGCTTTTCGCCTTGCATTTGCTTAGCAGCTTCAAGCTCTTGCATTACATTTTTATATTCAGTATACGCCTCAAATGCAGGCTGTAGGTCTGATTGTTCTTTGGAATAATCCCTCAGTTTCTTACTGTCGTTTGCAACATCCGGATCACAAAGCAGTTCACTGAGCTTCTCATAGCGGTCCGCCAGGGATTGCAATCGGTCCAACAAGGGAATTCACCTCTCCTAGTTCAATTTCAAATTCGCAAATAAAACGATTAAAAAGCACTGTCATAAAAATAGATATACGACTTTATATTATACCAAAGATATTGTGAAATGGCTACAGTTCTGTATGCGTAATTACCTTAATAAATGACTTATATTTTAAAAAGGACCATCCCAGCAGTAGATATCCTCTACCGACTAAGATGACCCTCTTATCATTCGTACGCTTCAGTCCTCTTAAACGTTGAAACGGAAATGCATAACGTCGCCGTCTTGCACCAAATATTCTTTACCTTCAAGACGCAATTGACCACGTTCTTTCGCACCATTCATAGAACCCGCTGCCAAAAGATCTGCGTATGCCACTACCTCAGCACGGATAAATCCTCGTTCGAAGTCCGTGTGAATTACACCCGCAGCGCCAGGAGCTTTCGTTCCACGACGAATGGTCCACGCACGAACTTCCTGAACGCCTGCTGTGAAGTAAGTATACAAGCCTAGCAGCTTGTAAGCCGCTTTGATCAGACGGTTCAGACCAGATTCTTCTAGCCCAAGTTCTTCTAGGAACATCGCTTTATCTTCGCCCTCAAGCTCAGCAATTTCAGCTTCTACCTTAGCGCTAATCGGAACCACTTCAGCACCCTCAGTTGCTGCAAATTCACGCACTTGCTGCACATAAGGATTATCCTCTGCACTTGCTACTTCTTCTTCGCTTACATTCGCCGCATACAGCACTGGTTTCAATGTTAACAAATGAAGATCGCGAATAATAACGCGCTCGTCTTCATTCAATTCCACACTACGTGCAGGTTTGTCTTCATAGAGGGCTTCTTTGATGCGTTCAAGCAATTCAACTTCTTGAGCGTATTTCTTCTCGCCGCCTTTGATGTTCTTACGGGAACGCTCAATCCGTTTCTCAATGCTCTCAAGGTCAGCAAGAATCAGCTCCAAATTGATGGTCTGAATGTCGCTGATCGGGTTTACTTTTCCATCAACGTGTGTAACGTTCTCATCTTCAAAGCAGCGAACCACATGAACGATAGCGTCCACTTCACGAATATGAGCTAGGAACTTGTTGCCTAGTCCCTCACCTTTACTTGCACCGCGCACAAGACCAGCGATATCAACAAATTCAAAAGCAGTAGGTACAGTCTTGTTAGGTTGTACCAGCTCAGTCAGTTTATCAAGACGTTCGTCCGGAACTTCAACGACACCAACGTTAGGGTCAATCGTGCAAAAAGGGTAGTTTGCGGATTCTGCTCCCGCTTGCGTTATCGCATTAAACAATGTGGATTTTCCTACGTTAGGAAGACCGACGATTCCAGCTTTCAAAGCCATTTATATGACAACTCCTATTTTCAGCTAAATTGATCATCCGAATAAGTTATACGATCTAAACCATTATATATTAGAACATATTCTCCAGCAACACCGGATGTCTTGCAGATGTGTCAATCCAGCCTTATCCAAGCGCACCAATTCATTGGGAACCCGCAAGTTCCAATACCTTTTGCAAATGCTGCAAATCCTTCCGACGCTGAATACACGGAGCTGTCTACCAGCAAATAGATCTTTCCTTTAAAGCCCACAGGATGAATAGGTTGCAGAATATCATCCATTTTAGTGTAGCTATTAAACATGGTGGTCGCTTCAGGCGGGATATTCGGTAACTGTTCATCCTCGATGTTCGAAATAGGCTGTAGATTTCCGATAATTTGACGTGCCTGCATAAAGACCTCGGAGTACTCGCCGAGGCCACTGAAAAACGTGTG
>DJUJ01000114.1:13974-18385 GCA_002438345.1 Paenibacillus sp. UBA6285 | reverse complement strand
GCCTTCGGCGTCCCTATAAGGAGAGAGAATTACATATACATCCCGCCATCCACGTGTAGTGTCTGGCCGGTCATATAAGCGGCGCCTTCAGAAGCCAGGAAAACAACTGCCATAGCTATCTCTTCCGGACGCCCAAGACGAGCTAGTGGAATGCCCTTCTCTAGCTCACTGCGAACTTCTTCAGAGAGTTCACGCGTCATATCTGTATCGATAAAACCAGGAGCGATACAGTTAACGGTGATGCCCCGCGAGGAAAGCTCACGAGCTGCTGCCTTCGTTAGACCGATGACACCAGCCTTAGCTGCAGAATAATTAGCCTGACCAGGATTACCTGTCACACCCACAACCGAAGAAATATTAATAATTCGACCGTAACGCTGTTTCATCATCGGACGTGTAGCTGCCTTAAGGCAATTAAACACACCTTTCAGATTCGTCTCAATGACTTGATCGAACTCTTCCTCTTTCATGCGCATAATCAGGTTATCCCTGGTAATGCCGGCATTATTGACAACAATGTCAATACGTCCCCAGGTGTTAAGAACCTCTTTCACAAGGCTCTCAGCCTGTTCACTATTGCCGACATCTCCACGGAGAGCAATGCCCTCCGAGCCAAGATCGGCAATACGAGCCACAGTCTCGTGTGCCGCCGCTTCACTCCCTGCATAGTTCACGGCTACCTTTACGCCGTGTTCTGCAAGAGCAAGCGCGATACTACGACCAATGCCACGTGAGCCGCCAGTTACAAGGGCTGTCTGGCCCCGCAATGCTGAGAACATAGTTTACTCCCCTTTCAATCATTACGCTGTTGTCTAAATGTTAAACCATTTCTCACAAAACATTTTGGACACTTTCAAGCGTATTAATGTTGATTACCTTGACTGTTTTGTCTATTTTGCGAATTAGACCTGCCAGAACACTGCCAGAACCAATCTCAACAAAAGTATCCACACCATCCGCAATCAACCATTCAATACTGTCCTGCCAAAGCACAGGGGAATACACCTGACGAACAAGCAGTTCGCGAATTTCTTCGGGATCCGTTACCGGTGATGCTGTGACATTAACAATGACAGGTACATTTGGAGCGTTGAAGGTTACCTTCTTCAACTCTTCTGCCAAACGGTCCGCAGCAGCTTTCATCATAGAAGAGTGAAAAGGTCCACTTACTTCTAATGGAATTGCCCGCTTACCACCAGCTTCTTTAACGCGTTGCACTACACCGTTAACGCCTTCCTGAGATCCAGAAACAACGATCTGGCCCGGACAATTGACGTTAGCCAGTTCCACAACACCACTCTCTTCAGTTACATTTTGGCATAATACTGCCAGTGCTTCACGTTCAGCACCAAGCACTGCCGCCATTGCACCTTGACCACCTGGAACAGCTTCTTCCATGAAACGGCCTCGTAAGCGTACAAGCGTTACAGCATCTTCATATGACAATACACCCGCAGCTACTAGTGCGCTGTATTCTCCAAGGCTATGTCCAGCGACATAATCCGGCTTCAAACCTTGTTCACGGAGGGCTTCAAGATAAGCTACGCTTGCTGTAAGAAGCGCTGGCTGGGTGTTTACGGTCTGCTTCAACTCACTGTCCGGTCCTTCAAAAATCAGCTTACTCAGTGAAAATCCGAGAACTTCATCACCTTTTTCAAACACTGCACGGCTTTTTGGAAGAGCATCATACACATCCTTGCCCATACCAACTGCTTGTGCTCCCTGACCGGGAAAGACAAATGCGATTTTACTCATAAGTATGAACTCCTTCCCGTATAACGGTCTCATATTACCAGATCAATACAGATGCGCCCCAAGTCAAGCCACCGCCGAAACCAACCATTAGGACGGTGTCGCCCTCTTTCATACGTCCTTCTTCCGCAGCTTCAACAAGAGCAAGTGGAATAGAAGCCGCTGAAGTATTGGCATATTTATCAACATTGATTACACATTTCTCCGGTGGCAGATCAAGACGCTGCATAGCGGATTGAATGATACGAATATTTGCTTGGTGTGGCACAAACAAATCAATATCTTCCTTACCCAGACCAGCTTTGGTAAGCACACGTTCTGTAGCTGAACCCATCACACGAACTGCAAATTTAAATACTTCACGGCCATTCATATAGATGAAATGCTTCTTATCTTCAATAGTTTGCTGAGATGCAGGCAATCGTGAACCGCCGGCTTCCAGCTTAAGCAAGTTCCCTCCAGAGCCTTCAGCACCCAGATCAAAGGATTGGAAACCACGACCTTCTGGAACCTCACCAATGATTACCGCACCTGCTCCATCACCGAACAAGACACAAGTATTTCGATCCGTATAATCTGTGATGCGGGATAAAGTATCCGCACCTATAATAAGTGCATTGTTGTACATTCCGTTCTGAATGAATCCAACTGCTGTAGCTAAGCTATATACAAAACCAGAGCAGGCTGCTGACAAGTCAAACGCCGCAGCACCTTTAGCACCCAGTTTATCCTGCAAAATGCAGGCTGTAGAAGGAAAAGCACTATCAGGTGTTACTGTTGCAATAATAATAAGATCCAAATCTTCGGCTTTCATTCCTGCGGAATCAAGTGCCTTGAGTGCTGCTTCATACGCTAGATCAGAAGTCGCCTCATGAGGCGCAGCAATATGTCTTTCACGGATGCCTGTCCGACTGACGATCCACTCATCGTTAGTCTCCACTATTTTTTCCAGATCGCTATTTGTCATTATTTTCTCAGGTACATATTTCCCTGTTCCTATAATCCCAACCGGTCGCAACTGTCTCATGTCGTCACTCACTTCCCGCTAATTTCCTTGGATATACTTGGCACAAGATCGGCTTGCAGAGCAATCCGCGCTTGTCTTACCGCATTCTTAACCGCATTTCCGTCAGAAGATCCGTGCCCCTTTACTACCAATCCGCTAAGACCGAGCAGTGGCGCACCACCGTGCTCTTTGTAATCCATCTTACCCTTTAGAGCTCTAAGCTCCGGCATCAGCATAGCCGCTCCAAGCTTAGTCTTCAAAGAACGACTAAATTGCTCTTTCAGCAAAGAAAACATTGCACCCGCCGTACCTTCTAGTGACTTCAGCAAAATATTACCGGCAAATCCATCGCAGACAAGCACATCGCAGTTCCCTGTCAGCACGTCACGTGCCTCAACATTACCGATAAAATGGATACCTGGCAAGTTCTCAAGCAGCGGATATGCTTCTTTTGTCAATTCGTTGCCCTTCCCAGGCTCCGTCCCTACATTTAGAAGTCCAACACGCGGCTTAGCTATGCCATGCACTTTGTTCCGGTAAATGCTGCCCATCAGCGCATATTGCACCAGATGTTCAGGCTTCGCATCCATGTTAGCACCAAGATCAAGAGCCAGCACGCCAACATCGTCAAGCGTTGGAATCATAGGCGCCAGTGCAGGACGTTCAATCCCCTGCATACGACCAACTACGAGGAGCCCCGTAGTCATAAGCGCACCTGTGTTACCTGACGAAATCATAGCATCTGCTTCGCCTTCGCGCACCATTCGTCCAGCTACAACCATGGATGAATCTTTTTTACGACGAACTGCCTTAACTGGCTCGTCATCAGAACCAATGACATCTCCTGCATGACGTATCGTCAGGTTGGACGGCTTGTCCTTCAGCAGTGGCTCTAATCTGGCTTCGTCACCTACGAGCACAATCTGAGTATCTTTCCATTCCGCGGCCGCGGACAACGCCCCCTCGACATTACATTCAGGAGCGTTGTCCCCGCCCATGGCATCAATGGCGATCAGCACTATGGTTACCCCCTTCACTGTGTTCATCATTTGCGGACCGATACACTATAAAATGGCCCTGAAACACTAGTTCTTCTCCGACATAGGTGAATACGTCCACCTCTGCTTTGCCACCCCTACCGGCGAGTGACCGCACCTGTGCTTTGGCAATACACTTCTCACCTAGCTGAACTGTGCGTACAAAACGTATATCGGCTGAAGCGGTCAGAGCAATTTCATCGTTGATTACGGCAACGGCAAGCGAGTTCGCTTGAGCAAACACATAGTGACCACGAGCGATCCCATTTCTAGAGAACACATGGTCTTCGCGAATCTCAAATATCGAAATCCCACTCTTGTCCAGCTGCAAATCCACAATGTCTCCGATGACTTCATCCGCAGGCAAAGAGCGCACCTGATCATAGGAGTGCTCAGCCATTTGCTTCATTCGCTCACGCAGTTCCGGTATTCCCAGCTCCATCCGGTCTAACCGAATCGTCTGAATGCTAACTTTCAGCTGACGAGTCAACTCCCGATCCGTTACAAAAGGATTACCTGCGATTATATGTAGCAGCTGTTGCTGACGTTCTTTCTTGGACATCCGCTCGATTGCGGCTCACCTCCTGGCACGTGCCAAGCATAAACGCCTTCGGCG
>DJUJ01000114.1:13743-13925 GCA_002438345.1 Paenibacillus sp. UBA6285 | reverse complement strand
TACTTTCTTATATTTTAAAGAAAGCATTCGGCCGCTTGTATGGCCGCTGTTATATTAGGTCAAATAATCATAATCATTATTTAGAACCAGGTACTAATATGTAGTATAAAGCATGCCGCACCAAAAATAAAGCATTGACTTCTGGGCGGCTTATGTTTGGATAAGCATAAACGCCTTCGGCG
>DJUJ01000114.1:7638-13659 GCA_002438345.1 Paenibacillus sp. UBA6285 | reverse complement strand
GTGGTGAGCCAATTTCAACTCTCCGCATTGTTCGCATTTCACCATGCCCGGCACAACCAACTTAAAGTGGGTGCGACGTTTGTCACGGCGTGTCTTAGACGTTCTACGTTGTGGTACTGCCATGTGTTCCACCTCCTTGTGATATTTCTGTCAGCCTGCTCCTCAGAGCAGGATGTGTTTTGTTGTAATGTTTCATTTGAAAAAGTCTTTCAACCCAGCGAGTCGAGGATCGATCACTGTGTTGTCGCAACTGCAGGTGCCTTCGTTCAAGTTCTGTCCGCATTTCTGACAAAGACCAAGACAGTCTGCCTTGCACAATACCGAATCCGGTATGTGCAGTACGAAATTTTCTTCCACATACGGGATAAGATCCACAACCTCATCCTTGACGTAAATGAGATCCTCATCTTCGTCATCTGGAAGAACTGGCTGCTTAAGCCACTTGAAAGTCTCAGCAAAAGGAATGTTCAAATCACTTTTGACCTCCGTGAGACAACGTGAACATAACATGTCCACATCTCCACTCAGTTTTCCCACCACGTTCACACAATCGGTTCCCGCGGGCAGCGCTTTAAGGTCCACTGAGAGCGGAGCAACAGTTAGAATATCCTTGCGCCCTTTGACTACCTCGCTGACATCCACAACATCGTGAATATGTAACGGTTCATCGGCATTCGCTAATTTGCGAAAGTGAATCTGCATACTTATCACTCCCAAACAAACAAAATTTATTATACCTAGTATTATATACCTTTGTCAACCATTTTCCCTTTATATTGTTTCAGAAATTGGGGAGAATTATGATATAACTATTAGTGTAAATCAAAATGACAGCTTATGCGAACAGAGTTTCTAAATATTAATCCTACTAATCTCTACAAGCACAAACGACTTCGGCGTCTTCATTAGGACGATAAGCGTTTAAGCGTGAAATATAAGACATAAAGGATAGGTGCATAACTTATACCTTCTTATATTTTAAATAATGGTTACATACGGAGGGAAGCAGCTGTGACAACGGTTGGAATAATAGCAGAATACAATCCATTACATAACGGACATGTCCATCACTTCACCGAAGCCAAAAGACTATCAGGCGCTGAGCGCGCCATCGTCGTCATGAGCGGTCCCTTTACTCAGCGCGGCGAGCCGGCGGCGGTAAGCAAGCAAGCCCGGACAGAGATGGCGCTACGAATGGGCGCCGACCTCGTCATTGAGCTGCCGGTGGCCTATGCTGTACAGCCGGCAGAATGGTTCGCCTTCGGAGCAGTTGCACTGCTGGAAGCGACCGGGGTCGTGGACAGCTTGTGCTTCGGCTCCGAAGCCGGTACTTTGGGTTCGCTGCTTCCTCTGGCCAGGTATCTGGCAGAGGAAAGCAGCGAACTTCAGAGCGAGATCCGCCGCCGCATGGCGCTCGGAGCGAGCTTCCCCGCCGCGTATAGCGCAGCGGTGGCGGTGGCCTTTGAAGAGACTCTCAATAGTGAAGAGAGTCCTGGCGACGCTGGCGAGTTGCTGCGCCAGCCGAATAACAGCCTTGGCTTGCATTACCTTATCGCTTTACAGAGGATGCATAGCAAGATACAGCCTCTGACCGTTCCGCGAACGGCAGCCGGCTTCCATGATCCTTTGCAGGCTGACTCTTCTATTGCAAGCGCAACTGCAATTCGCAAGCTGCTGAAAGATGGCGGATCTCCAGCAGCTTACATGCCGGATTATAGCGTGTCCATTTTGGAAAGAGAGCATGCAGCCGGTAGAGGTCCTCTGGAACTAGAGAATTTCCGCGGGCCCCTCCGTCACCTGCTCTCTACACGTACTGCTTCCGAGCTACGAACAATCCAAGATATGAACGAAGGCTTGGAGAATAGAATTCTTCGTCTTATGCCCGAGCTGGAGCAATTCTCTATTTCAGGCTTGCTTCAAGCCCTTAAGAGCAAGCGCTACACACATACACGGCTGCAACGTCTGCTGCTACACGTTCTGTTAAACCACACAAAGGAAGAAATGACCCCTTCTGTGCTAGCAGAGGGACCCGGTTATATTCGAATCCTTGGTTTTAGAGAAAGCGGACGCGTGCTTCTAAAACAAATGAAACAAAAAGCAACCTTACCCATCGTCATACGACCGTCACTATGCTCTCATCCACAATTAGAGCGGGATCTACAGGCAGCATCCGCTTTCGCGGGAGCCTTTCGAGAACCTCTCAGAACCGATATGTATCGCGATTTTTTGGAACCTCCGGTCATGGTTTGACCGGGAGTTCTTCCATATACTTCAGCGCCTCTTCCAGCTTAGATACTGGCACCAGCTTCATAGATGTACCGATTTTATCGGCTTTAGTTTTAGCTTCTTCGTAATTCTTGATCGGTACGAAGAAAATCTCTGCCCCTTCTCGATCCGCAGCAACAATCTTATGCTTCACCCCACCGATAGCGCCTACCACGCCCTCAGCATTTATGGTGCCAGTACCAGCAACTCGATGACCTTTTGTCAAATCCCCAGGCGTAAGACGGTTGTAAATCTCCATAGTGAACATCAGTCCTGCCGAAGGTCCGCCAACATTCGTATCCACAAAGCTGACAGTTTTTCCTTCTTCTTTAGGCTTTACTTTTTGAACTGCGGCTATAGTGACTCCGAAGCCAGGTCGAACCGCAGTACCGTCTTTATCTTTGATCTCGACCAGTGTCACTTGCTCCTTAACTTCCTTACCATTTCTTTGCAAAACAACAGCGACCTGATCACCGATTTTTTTAGTTGAAAGTAAAGCGGAAAGTGCTTCTGGATCAGGTACTTTCTGTCCTTCTACACTTATGATTCTGTCACCCGGATGGAATTGGCCTTTATTACTTGTAACTGGAACCGAAAAAACATACAAATAATCCACTACATCTTCATATGGAATTCCCGCTGCATGATAAGCTGCCTGAACCGAGTAGGACTGCGAGCTATTCATATAAAAAACCTGCTCAGCAGCATATTCGTCCTCGGACTTATCTCCTAACCGGGTTTCTTTCCGCACAACCTCTGAATTGGAATTAAATACTGAGGCGACCAGCAAAGCCACATTAGCGTAACTAGCGGATACCGTAGTCATCATGAAGGTTCCTTCTTCAGCTGGATCAGCATTCTCCACTTTAATCATAGGAGCTACCTCAGATGCACTACCCGGCTGATATACAATGTACGGGGTGTTCATAAAGACAAATACATACACGATAACTACAAACGTAAAGAGGTAAGCTATGGCGCGGAATCCCGGCCGATGCTTCAACTGCTTCACTACTCTTCCCTTCTTTCCCACGGCACATTTAGGATATGAATGTTTGAACTTCATTACCGCTTCGACTAGTGGTTTGGCATGATGGTTGTCTACTCTGCATAAATTGATAACACATCCGCTATGCCTTAAGTTATGAAGAGGTGATTCTAGAAATGAACAATATTAAAATACGCCGGCTAGCTAGTCGCTCCACACCTTTTCTATCCGGGGCGATCGCAATCCTGTTAGCCATTGCAATCATCATCTCGCCAGAAAGCTCTTTCGAGGCTTCTCTCCAAGGGTTAAAGCTCTGGTGGACACTCGTATTCCCAGCACTTCTTCCCTTCCTGATGCTGTCTGAGATGCTAACTGCTTCGGGCTTCGTGCATGGTTTCGGAGTGCTCCTGGAACCATTGATGAAAAAGGTCTTTCGACTTCCTGGCGCGAGCGGTTGGACTTTGGCGCTTGGAATCACCGCTGGATTCCCCGGCGGGGCTGGAGGTGTAATGCAGCTTTATAAGCAGGGCAGCATTTCGGACAAGGAAGCCGCTCGTCTTGCTTCCCTTACGCATTTCGCCAGTCCAGTAACCCTACTCATTGTGATTGGTGTAGCGTTCCTTCATAGTCCTACAGCAGGCTACTTTCTACTTGCTATCCACTGGATTTCAGGACTTCTGGCCAGTTATACCGATGCTCGGTTAAATGGCCGGCTAGACAATCCGCAACCTTCTATAAAGGAAAGCACGAATACCAAAAGGCCTTCTTTATACAGTCGCGTCCAGCTTGCAGCCACTGAAGCCAGATCAAGAGATGGCCGAAGCTTCGGCAAACTCCTTGGAGACTCAGTAGCTACAGCGGTACAAAATTTGATGGTTGTGGGCGGTTACATGATTATATTCGCCGTAGTCATCAATATCATTACTACTGTACTCCCTGCATTGCCAGTTGCTCTGCCAGCAGGCTTGCTCGAGATTCATTTAGGAGCCGACGCCATAAGCAAAGGGCTTACGAGCATCGGCGCCGGATCAACTGGAGTATTAGGCTTAGCCTTACTCTCTGCTGCACTAGGCTGGAGTGGGCTCTGCGCCCAGCTGCAAGTGCTGACTCTGCTTAAACAAGCAGGTGTCCGATTTCTCCCCTATGCTGCGGTTCGCCTGATGCATGGAGTTTATGCTTTTTTATTAACACTACTGCTATGGAAACCACTATTGGCTATAAGTGAAGCTGCTTTACCTGCCCTTGCTGATTCACAATCCACACCAAACAGAACCATTAATGTAACTGCCATATGGAGCTCTTTTCCACAGTTGCTTAGTCTGCAATCTCTTCTACTCATCATCCTACTAGCATTATCCGCAGCGATATACCTTGTTAGTGTTTTTCGCCATCGATCCGATTAAATTTAAGCTTCATGGCTTGTTCCACCTCAGGCGTCACGAAGTCGGACACATTCCCACCGAAATGGGCAATTTCTTTTACAACGCTGGAGCTTAAATAGGAATATTTCGGGTTAGTCATCATAAAAATCGTTTCCGCATCCGGATCCAGACTATGGTTGATGGATGCATTTTGCAGTTCATATTCAAAGTCAGTTACGGTACGAATACCACGAACAATGACTTGAGCATCTTTTTGACGAACATAATTGACTAGTAGATCCCGAAAGCTGTCGATTTCCACATTGGGAATGTCAGCTGTTGCCTGTCTTAAAAGCTCTGTTCGCTCTTCTACAGTAAACAGCGGGTTTTTGCTCAAATTATTAAGCACCGTTACAATTAAACGGTCGAATTGCTTGGATGCGCGCCGAATAATATCCATATGTCCCATAGTCACGGGATCAAAGGTGCCTGGATAGATTGCGACACGCTCTTTTCTAATTTGCAGACTCATTCTCTACCTCCTCACCAGTCTCGCCTTCCACTGAAGGATTAGCTTCATACTGATAAATAGAAATTGTAGTTTCTCCGTATGCGGCCTGACGCAGCCTATAAAATCCTGGGATGATCTCAGGATAGGCATAACTTGATTCGTGCTCCAGTACTATGATTGCGTCCTCTTGCAGCATTCCTTTCTCTACCATAGAAAGCATCAGTTCATCTCCGTGCTTTAATCGGTACGGAGGGTCCAAAAAAACTAAATCAAAAACACGTCCCCGTTTCTCCAATGCACTGAGCGCTCTGCCAGCTTCATTTCGGTACACTTGCGCACGTTCTTCCAGATGGGTCGCTTTCAAATTGGCGCGAATCGTGTCGATACTTTTAGGTTCCATATCCACAAATACGGCACTGTCCATTCCTCTGCTTAAAGCTTCGATCCCCAGACCACCTGTACCTGCGAACAAGTCCAGCACTGCTCCGCCTTCGAAATATGGGCCTATCATGCTGAATACAGCTTCCTTCACCTTATCGGTTGTAGGTCTTGTCCCACTTCCTGGTACACTCTTTAGTGGCCTTCCTTTTGCACTTCCCGATACCACTCTCACCGTCAATCACCCGCTCTATGTCTCTGTTTGTTATACCCAAAAGGGCATAAGTCCACGCCTATCGTAACACATTTGCGCGATGAAATAAAAAGTTTGTCTAGATATGAAGAAAGGAAAGAACGAAGACTATTCAGATAAATAAGTCGTCATATGTATAAGACTGGGCTTCCAGGGACATCATGTAATTATCGACACCACAAATGTCGTAGACAACCGCGGAGCAGGCTTACGTTTCCCCATAAGCTCTTCGTCCGGTTTCTCCTCTCCCATGAAAGGGGCCCTC
>DJUJ01000114.1:285-7621 GCA_002438345.1 Paenibacillus sp. UBA6285 | reverse complement strand
CAGAGTCGCAGGATAAGGTTCAAACTCTTGTGTTATAAGCATATTGTCAATGAAAAAAAGCCGCAGGTAGGCACGAATGCGTACCTGCGGCTTTGCAATTTAAACCTCTAGAATATGCATGCGCAGGAAATAATCACTAGCAAGATGAACAAAACTAAGATTGCGCTTGTAGAAGTAAACGCACCTCCAACATGACCACCCATGAGAAGACCTCCTTCGTATTATAGAATACACCACAGGATATGTAATCAACCCCGCAAAAGATTGGGCGAACGGATAAAAAAAAAGACCTTACAAGGACGACCTACAAGGTTAAGGATATATGCCTAATCAGAAACTAAAATGCCGTCAATGCTTTCTAGACCCACACTCACTGTTCTGAGAAGGCTGGAAGAAACAATAATATTTTTGTCATCTTGACAGTATGCTTGGTCACACTACCAATGTAAAACGATTGTTTTATAAAAGTCGTAGGCAGAATCTATTTATCGTCTTTTTTCGTACCCTCTCTATTGTTAAAAGCAAGCTCGAATAACCCCGTCGCCGAAAGTCCCGCAAGCCCTCCTGCCCAGAGTCGCAGGATAAGGTTCATATCGGTAAACGGATAGGCAATTGCTCCAACCAGCAAGCCAATAGCTAATCCAACAACCGGTACAATGTTCCGCGGAAGTTGCACGCTATTCTTCACAAGTTGTACGAGTGCCATTACAAAAACAGCCAGCACGGAAGCAAAGGCAAGCACACTGTTGAGAGCATCATTATACATTGTGTTTAATCCTCCCTATTTCATTTTCCACTACCAGGAGCAAGTAAGCCTGCACGGTTCAGCACTGTTAATATGCGATAGAAGTCATAACTGCCACCTGATGGTGTAGCTAGTAGCCCTGCAGCATTCGATGCCTTTACAGCCGCTTCAGCCCATGGGGGTACATTCATCACAGCACGGCTTTCAATTAAAGTCACCCGATCTGTAAGCTTATTAATTGACTGACCTAGTTCTTGCACACCTGTTTTCAGCGTATCCTTGCTATCCGTAAGACTCGCTAAAAGAGCACGCAGTTCCTTTATTTCCGTTTCCAGACTAACCAGCTTTTGTTTATCCACTGCCGACATTTCGTCATCACCTTCCTTGGCGTCTTCATCATATAGATACAGATTATAGGTATTCATGATTTGGATCAGCTTTGCTGCATAGTTTGGGTCTGTAGCATAGCCAGCGGCGGCAATTTCTTGTGCGGCTACCTTGCCACTCGCACCAAGTACCTTGCTGTAAAGGTTACGATTCCACGAGACACCATTCACAATCAACACGGAATGATCCGCGACAGATTCTCCCCAGTTGTTATAGGCCCGAAAAGGAGCTTCTACTTTAACAGCTTTACCATTAACATATTCAGTAGTTTGCACAGTAATACTTCCGGCTGGTCCGGTGCCTTTAATCCCAAACAAATTGTTCGCTTTTACAGTCAACCCACTGCTTCCCCAACCCGATTCCAGAGCCGCCTGAGCTATCGTTAGCGATGCTGGGACCTTACTGATCTGCATGTCCTTAATAGCAAAATTTGCAATCCTCGCAATAAACTCAGTCTCCGTCATTTCATCACTTCCTCTCCATTTATTAAATGCAGAGCATAATGAAATGCTTGTGCTTATCCCCTACTAATAGAGAGTTTTTTGCTAGATTCAATTGAATTTGAAACATCCAATTCAGCATGAAAACTCGAATAGGGCTATTGGTCCTGCTCACAAGGTTATTTCACTTCTGATAGATTCACAATATGTAATTATAAGTAAAATCATCTTGAAGTTTCATTAAAACTAGCGTAACATATAGTATTAATTGACTATATAGGAGGGTCTAATAGACTATGCCTTCATATTATTTTAGAGAACTATGGACACCCTTGCGCTGGGTAGGCATTAAGTTTTTCCGTGATGACGAAGGTTTTCTTTGGATTAAATGGTGGGCAAAACCCAGAAAAAGACTGCGTTAACCATTTAGAAAGTAAATATACATAAAAAAGTTTCAAACATTGTGCATATGTATCGCTAGATAACAAACTAAAGGGCATCAACCGCTATTACACTAGCAGCTGATGCCCCTTATTCTTAGTTTCCTACCTTAGCCCCAAAAGAGCGTGCCAACAGTACAGCCTGATCTATATCCATACGAACGCCCTGTAAATCCAAACTCTTTAAATCAATTCCCTCAACAATAGCGTCCCGTAGGTCAGCCCCCTTAGTCTTGCATTGAGACAACTGTACACGGCTCAGATCAGCCCCTCGAAGATCACTTTTTTGCAAATTACAGCCCATTAAATCGGCTTCAGTAAAGCGAATCCCGCGCAGGTCCTGTCTGCTAAGATTAGTATGTCTTAGGTTCGTGTAGGACCAGTCCCCTCCAATAAGTGAAATCCCGTCCAAATAAGCATTTGAGAAATCAGACCCTACCATTTTACAATCTTCAAATTTCGATACGAACAGATTCGCTCCCGTGAACTTACAGTTAGTAAAAGCCGAGCCTTTATGGTGTGATGCATTGAGCATGGCTCCAGTAAAATCGCAATCTATAAATCGGCAACCGATGGAAGTCATCTCTTCCATAGAGCTTCCCTTGAAGGAACACTGCTCAAATGTACAGTTATTTAGTTCCCCGTCCTGCAGACTTCCTTGGTCAAAATTGTGTTTTTGGAACGTTTCATTAAGGTATTGGTACATGTTGAGTCTCATCACCTTCATTAGAATTAAATAAATTTATTCTTATTAAAAATAGCACTTTAGTAGATTGTTCTCAACAATCCCTTTCGGTATAATAGCAAATAAACAATAGGGAGGGAAATTATGGATGTGTCCAGCAGAAAAGAACCATTCCGCTATGTAATGAACCAGCCGCTTGAATGCTGGATTGAAGTTCCAACAAGTAGTAGCGGTCCGGGGGTCGGAAAGTTAACAGAAGCTGTGTTGCTTGATCTTAGCCGATCTGGCTGCAAAGTTCGCACCCCTCTAAATCTTCGATTCACAGCGGGCGATACAAAGCTAGTGATTCATCTTCAATTAAATGAAGAAAGGCTTCAACTCGTGGGTAGCGTTCGTTGGGGCTGGATGTTCGGACTCGGCCAGTACCAATATGGAGTTAAACTTAAATTGAACGAGGACGAAGAAGAACGGCTACATAAAGAACTCGATATATGGACAGCCTCTCTAAATGTAGAGGGCTTGTAGAATTCAACATAACAGATGCCCTTCTCATGGAAAGGCGTCTTTTTTTTGCATAAAAACGAAGACAAAGCTTAATCGCTCTGCCTCCGTTCTATTTGGAGTTATGTGGTTATAGCTCTACTCTTCTCGTAATAAGTTTGATAATCACAAATAATAGAATTACATCAATGGTTGCTTCAAACAGTATGGGAAGTAAACCAAGAAAATACTGAGAGATTTCAATTTCATTTAAATTAGCCGCACCATCAGTCACTTCAAACCGGAATGCACTTTCCAAAGGGATATTTTTATGATCGAACATCCAAGTCTCTAAAAATGAAATTATATACTGAATTACAAAAAAAGCTGCTAAACCTATCCATACTCTTCCTTTAACTCTCACACTCCGTGCAACGGTTATGGAAAACATCACGAGTAGCATGGTGAAGGCGGATGTCCAAAAGATAATTAGCACTGCATACGTAGAAACCGAGNNAACGAGGTTGAAAACATCATTATATATACGCCTAACTGAATATAAGCGACTATAAATAATCCGAGCAACAAACCTAGAAATAGCAGCAACGGTGATAGAGCCATATACAGGACTGGTATAGGTACGAGTCTCCGATTGTATAAACTCAAGTTCTGATTAAAGGTACGTAAAGTAAGAAAAAGAAGCACTACTCCTGCTACGACATAGGTAATGATGTTCATCATAAACATGTCCTGATCTGAATTAATTGTAAATCCTATCACAAACTGCAAAATGACGGTAATTACAAAAACAGCAAGAAACTTATCCCTATCTCGTCTAAAATCATACTTCACTAGCTTTAGCATTCCGCGTACACCTCTCTGAACAGTTCATCTATGCTTTTGCCTTGGCGCAGCCGGATATCCTCTACCGCCGTATGCATCACCATTTCTCCCTCTTTTATAAAAATCACATCATCAAAGATCCGCTCAATATCCGATACTAAATGGGTTGATAATAGAATGGTGCTGTCCTCTTCATAAAACTCTACTAACGCGTTAAGAATTTTAGTTCTAGCTACTGGATCTACACCACCGATTGGCTCATCAAGTAAATAAAGACTCGCTCGGCGTGATAAGGAAAGTGTAAGTTGTAAACGTTCATTCATCCCTTTGGACAGATCCTTTACCTTATCTTGTGCTCTTAGCTTCATAAACTCCAACATTCGCGAAGCCTTAGTCTGATCAAAATCCGGATAGAAATCACTTTGAAATTTTAGAGCATCCGTAACATTCATCCAGGATTCTGTAATCGGCTTATCAGGCATAAATGACACCACTGCTTTACTATCTAGGCCTACGGAACCTCCAATAATAGATACACGACCAGAGGTAGGCTGAGTCAGCCCGGCGATGATTTTCATAAGTGTACTTTTACCGCTGCCGTTACTACCTAGAAGTCCTGTGATCTTACCCGCACTCAGATTAAAGGATACCCCACGGAGAGCATGCTTGGATCTATATTTTTTTGTAACGTCATGAACCTCAAGTATATTTTCCAACTTGCTAATCCCCCTATTCTCCATCCTTAGTTCGGATATTCTCCGCTACCGCTGCTAAAATATCTTCATCTTGAAAACCAAGATCCTGCATGCCACGAATGAAACGATCCAGTACATCTTTTGCCATTTCTTTTTTGATGGTCAAAATAGTTCCTTCATTACTAGTGACGTATCTTCCCATTCCACGCCGGGTCTCCACGATTTCTTCACGCTCCAGTTCCTGAAAAGTTCTTTGCACCGTATTCGGATTAATCTGCAGTTCACTAGCAAGCTCACGTACCGAGAGAATTTTATCTCCTGGCTTTAGCTTACCAGTGACGATTTCACCTTTGATGTAATTCATGATCTGGATATAAATCGGCAGGTTGTTATCGAATTCGATTGTCATGATTAAGCAACATCCCTTCGTCTAAAGACGGAGAAGCCTATGAGTAGAAAGACAACTGTGTACAAGGCAAGCATTACGATGGAAAAGGTCAGCGTCATTCCAGGCATAGGTGCTCCTCCACCTTCATAAGCAGCTAAATTTAGGTTCGGGAATAATACATATTTATAGAATTCACGGAAAATGATCAGTTTGTCTATCATTAGCATAAACATAGTGACTCCGATCGTCACCCCCGTCGAAGTCGTCAATATCCCAATCATAAACGCAAGAGTTGCATATACAACGGTACTAACAGAGTTATACATTAAACTGGTTAACATCTCACTTAAACCAGCCTCACCACCATTTAAGCCAAACCATAGAGCTCCTGATGCAAAAACCGCCAACATTCCGATAACTGCCACTGAGAACGCATAAATCAGTACAACGGCATATTTGGACGCAAGTATTGCTGTACGACTTCTTGCACGGATTAAAAGGAATTTGATGGTGCCCTGACTATACTCTTTTGAGACAATACCTGCTGTTCCGATGATTGCAAGAATGGTAATAACTTGCCCAATTCCTTGCGAAAGCAACATTACCGATGAAAACTCATACGCTGATCCAAACATATCAGGTGACACGGAATGCACAATGTAACCTATCAGTAGGGATAATAGAATTAACAATAAATACGGAACGAAAAACGTACGTTTCTTCGAGAGCTTGAGCCATTCATTAACAATCAGATTATTAAAGCTACGCAATGCGATTCCCTCCTGTCCATTTCAAGAAATCTTCTTCCAAGCTTTGTTTATTCTCTGTAATCCGGAAGATGCCTACCCCTTTATCACTAAAAGCCGATACTAGCTCTGGCACTCTACTATCATGCAGACTGACCGTCACTTCAGAACGAGTACTTTCCATAGTCATTAACTCTGCGTATTCTAACCCTTCCAAGATGTTTATTGCTGATTCAACTGAGCCTACACGAATCGTCAGCTTCACTTCTGCAGCTGCTTCCTGCTCCCCACCAATCGCTGTAACGGTCACCAGCTTGCCGTTCTGAATCACAATGGCGCGGTGACGNNGGCTGGAAATTAGAATAGAAATCCCTTCAACTTCTGCAATCCTACGCATATAATCACGCATTTCTCGTATTCCGGCCGGGTCAAGACCGTTCGTAGGTTCATCTAGAATTAATAACTTGGGTCGGTTCAGTAGCGCCTGAGCAATCCCTAGACGTTGACGCATGCCCAGCGAATAGGCCTTCACTTTCTTATTCATTGCTTCCTGAAGCCCTACCAGTTCCACAACCTCTTCAATTCTACCGGTCTCAATATTATCCGTCATTCTTTGGTATTGCTTTAGATTATCAAGCCCTGTCATATACGGATAGAACTCTGGATTCTCAATAATCGCTCCGATATGACCAATTGCTTTGTTAAAATCATTCTTTACACTGTGACCTTGAACAATTACATCCCCTTCGCTCATCCGTATTAGACCCGTCATCATCCGAATCGTTGTTGTCTTTCCTGCACCATTTGGTCCTAACAGCCCAACAATTTCTCCCTTACGGATATCAAATGTCAGCTTATCCACAATGGATTTCCCTTTAATGATCTTACTTACCCCGTTCATTTGCAGCACGATTGAATCTTGCATGTGTGCGTTACTCCCCTGCTTCATAATAATCCTCCCTGCTATCTAATTTATTATTGATTAGTTCGTTTTATTGTGTCGGTGTTATAGTTGAATAGTACACTAATATAATATTGATGTAAAGCCCGAAAATGAGAAATCACTTAAATAAGGGTTTTCTATTAAACTATCAACCAAACCAAAAATTTAAATGAACATAGACTAGCTAACAAAGAAGGAATGACAAATGAAAAAAGAAGTTCATGTATCTCAGACTTTCCCACGCTTGACCGTTTACGATGAAGAAAACTTAAGGGGGAACATCAGAACCTTTACTGGCAACCTGGGCATTCGCAATACAGACTCCATTCTCGATGGTATTGAAAGTCTTCGTTTCTTCTCCACAAGCAGCAATGCAACACTAGTACTGTTCACAAGAACCCGGTTTAGAGGGAACTTCNNAATTATTTCAACCAATCAGAGATTAACTCTCGAACAGATTCGCAATATCCGCAGCAGCGGTACTTTGCCTGCGAGATATCGTTTGATCTAATAGCTTGAGGACGCATTTTAAGCCATAAGCTTA
>DJUJ01000114.1:0-189 GCA_002438345.1 Paenibacillus sp. UBA6285 | reverse complement strand
CCTCTATTATTTTCCGTTATAATGACTCCATACATATCAATAGAAAGAAGGTATCTTTATGGAACCGATCGTTTCTACCCGATGGCTGCTTGCTCGGTTATACGAGCCTGAACTTGTTATAGTGGATTGCCGTTTTTTACTCTCAGACCCCAAAGCTGGACGTAAAGCATACACGGAAGATCATATTCC
>DJUJ01000023.1:6411-9806 GCA_002438345.1 Paenibacillus sp. UBA6285 | reverse complement strand
TACGGCTTGTAAGGAGATGAACTAGTGGAGAGCGAAACTACTGGAGCTGGCGGGCATATTTTTGGGGTGCGGCATTTGTCTCCTGGTGGTGCGCAGCATCTTTTAAGCTTCCTTCATGAAATAGAGCCCACAGCTGTGTTAATTGAGGGTCCATCGGATGCTACACCTGAGATTCGCCATGTCATCAACATGACAACCAAACCTCCTATAGCCATTCTAGCTTTTACGGAGGAAGTTCCTGTGCGAACAGCTCTTTGGCCGCTTGCGTCATATTCCCCCGAATATCAAGCGATGAGATGGGCGGAGCAGCAAGGAGCTTATACAGCATTTATAGATTTACCTTCATCAGTGGTCATAGCGTTGCAGGATATACGAACCCGAAGCAGAGTGGCTGCTGAACAGAGTGTGCATTCTGAAGATAACGATGCTGTAGTGCAAGCTCCTGAAGAAGCTTCTCTCTATGATAGAGTAGCTGAGCTGGCTGGCGAGCTTGATTATGATATGTATTGGGAGCGCAATTTCGAACACAACACTAACAAGGGTGCGTATCAGGAAGCGATCATTTCTTTCTCATCCCAGATGCGTCAGATTTCGGAAGAGAATGAGAGACATAACAACGTAATAGAATATGCACACAACTCGATACGTGAAGCTTATATGCGTCGTCAGATTCAGGATACAATCGCTGCTGGCCATCAACCAGATAAGATCGTTATTGTATGTGGAGCATACCATGCAGCGGCACTTGCTGATCTGGTGTCTGGCATGTCGGATGAGGAAATAGATGCTCTTCCTTCACTAAATACGAAGCTAACACTTATGCCCTATACGTACTATAAGTTATCTTCTTTGTCTGGCTATGGAGCAGGGAACCTCGCTCCTCATTATTATCAAATGATGTGGGAACGTATGATGAATGGTTCACTTGAGGACTTGCCACATCATTATCTGTCTACCGTAGCTAGATACTTGCGTAATACCGGGACACACCGTTCTACAGCAGAAATTATCGAGGCCGTGCGCTTAGCAGAATCATTAGCTGCCCTTCACGGTGGAAGTGCGCCGACGTTAAGAGATCTGCGAGATGCGGCGCTGACGTTACTGGGGCGTGGAGAGCTTAGCGTGATCGCTGAAGCGCTTGCGCGTACGGATATTGGGACAGCTATCGGTGAGCTAGCAGAGGGGATCAGTCAGACACCGATTCAGGATGATCTGAATCGGCAATTGAAGCGCATGAAGCTTGAGAAATATAAGACCCCTGTAGCAAATGATCTTGAACTAGATCTCCGAGAGAATCGAAGAGTGTCTTCCGAGGAAGCGGCTTATCTAGACTTAAACCGTTCATTTCTTTTCCATAGGTTCAGATTGCTCGGGATCGATCTAGTGAGCTTAAGAGCAAGTGGTCAATCTAGTGCAACTTGGGCAGAGCACTGGGTAATGAAGTGGTCTCCTGAAGTTGAGATCCAGGTCGTTGAATCTACGCTACTTGGGGAAACGATTGAGATTGCTTCAGCTTATGTATTGCAACAAAAATTAGATGGCAGCAGTACAATTGCGGAAGCGTCCACACTCATTCGAACGGCTTATGAGTGTGGAATGTTACACCAGATGGAAGCAGGACGGCAGACGCTTCAGCGTCTAGCTGTTGACACTCGAGATGTGGTGCAGATTGCTGCTTCCATTCATGAGTTATCCCTTCTGATTCAGTATGGCGATGTTCGCCGGATCGATACCAAACCGCTCATTCCTTTGCTGGAACAACTGTTCAGACGAGCCTGTCTATTCTTACTGGATGCGAGCCAATGTAACGATGAGGCTTCAGGTGAGATGCTTAAAGCTATGAACATACTGAATCAGGCAGCTATTGAGCATAGTGAGGAAGTAGATGAGCTGTTATGGGTACAAGAGCTAAAGCATTTGTCGGAGAGGGATGACTGCAATCCGCGTTTGTCTGGAGTGGCGTGTTCCATTTTGTTGGAACGTAATGCAATGACTGCACAGCAATGTTCAGAAGAAGTATCCAGGCGCTTGTCACCAGGTATACCCGCAGAACTTGGAGCCGGCTGGTTCGAAGGGATGTCTATGCGTAATCGATATGTATTGTTATCTCGCTTAAGTCTGTGGGAGCAATTGAATGAATATATTAATTCTTTGGATGATGAAGAATTTGTACGTGCGTTAGTGTTCTTACGGCGTGCTTTCAGCACCTTTGAACCAAGAGAAAAGACGATGATTGCCGAACTTCTAGGGGAATTGTGGGGTGTGAACACCGAGCAGGCTGCTGAGATTCTGACGGGTGAGCTGAAGGAGGCCGAAGCGAAGATGATTGAGGATTTGAATGAATTTGACTTTGGAGATATATGACGATGAGTACATCAGTGGATTCAAGTGTTGTAGCTCGGTGGCGCCTTATACTTGGTCAGTCTGCAGAAGAGCAATTGACGGTTTCTAGCGGAAACACAAGTATTCACCTGTCTGAAGATGAACTCATCATGGACCAAGCACTGGCTGCTATCTATGATGAGACAAGCGATATCGTAAATAGTGGTGCTGCTAACTCTTCAGCCACGGGACAAAGAGGAGCAGGATCAGGTAAATCAGCACCTCGGTTGGNNAATGGTTAGGAGATGTTCGCAATTTCTTCCCAGAGGATATCGTATCGGTTATTCAACATGATGCGATGGAACGGAAGGGCTGGAAGCAACTATTGTTTGAACCGGAAGTTCTAGCAACAGTGAAGCCTGATATACAGCTAGTAGGTACACTACTATCACTAAAAGGGAAGATTCCAGAGAAGACAAAAGATACGGCTCGCCAGTTAGTGAAGGCGGTTGTGGATGATCTTGTAAAGCGTATGGAAGAAGATCTGCGTCGGGCGGTGACGGGTGCGTTGAATCGCAGACAGCATACTCCATTGCCGTCACTTAGTGGTATAGACTGGACTCGGACGATAAAGCGTAATCTGAAGCATTACGATACCGAACGTCGGCAGATTATCCCTGAAAGATTCTACTATTATGATCGGGCAAGACGCAGTAAGGAATGGACGGTCATTGTGGATATCGATCAGAGTGGTTCGATGGCTGAATCGATTATTTGGGCTTCAGTAGTTGGTTCTATCTTTGCAAGCATCCCATCACTAAGTACTCGAGTAGTTGTATTTGATACAGAGGTCGTTGATCTGACTGAGCAATGTGCGAATGATCCTGTTGACATGTTATTCGGGATACAGTTAGGTGGCGGCACAGATATACAAAAGTCTGTTGCTTATTGTGAACAGTTTATTGACCAGCCGAAGAAGACATTATTCATCGTCATTTCGGATCTGTACGAAGGTGGGAACCAGGCAGGCTTAATCCGTCGTATGCGTCATCTGAAGGAATCAGGTGTTAGAT
>DJUJ01000023.1:0-6370 GCA_002438345.1 Paenibacillus sp. UBA6285 | reverse complement strand
GGTGATGGAACGCCCTGTTTTGCGTGTACACCTGCACTGTTGCCACAGTTAGTAGAAGGTGCACTAAAAGGACAGGATCTTTCTGAGTTGGCCAAGAAACTTGGAACGAAAGGAATTTAACTGGGTCATTAAGTCACAAGTTTCATAAAAAGTGCTTTTCAGACGAAAACTGTGTTTCATGACAGTTTTTGTGGCGTATATAGATATTATACCCCCTTTATACAATAGAATTTGGCCCTGTCGCTCGTCGGCAGGGTATTTTTTTATGGAAATCTAAGGATAGGTTAGAAATAGTCCTTATTATATTGTCATTCTGGGATTTGATTTAGAGAGTCATTGAAGTTTAGAGTATGCTCTGCAATTGTCCTGTGGTAAAATAGACCTGATTTTTCAAATAAACTAAATTTTTGAATAATGGGATAAAGAGATCTATCACAAACTAAAATGGCATGCAAAGGTTGACATCTAAGATGGATGTAATGTTACAGAATGTGCTATAATTTTATATTGGGTTAAAACATCAATGAGCTATATTTTAGATAGAGGACGTGAAATCAGCATGACTAAAGGGAACCACAACTCACCGGACTTAAAATCCGGCAAGGGTTCGAAAGATTATTCGAAATATTTTGATTTTAGCGATGCGAAGGTAATCAGTGAAGAAGAAGGTAAGGTTACCTACCGGATCAAAGGAAGAAATGTGCAAATTAATAGCCAGCCTGATTATAAAGAAGGAAAACGGCGTGGCAAGGAAGAAATAGAAGTGCATTATGATTTCGAGATTCCTGAAGAGATGCAGAATTTCGGAGTAGGAAAATTTTATCATATTACGACTTATGGCTGCCAAATGAATGAGCATGACACGGAAACCATGAAAGGCTTATTGGAACAGATGGGCTATAGAAGCGTCGCTGACCGTAATCATGCTGATCTCATTCTGCTCAACACTTGTGCAATTCGTGAGAATGCTGAGGATAAGGTATTTGGAGAGCTAGGCCATCTTAAGAACTTGAAGATCGAGAAGCCAGGTCTTCTACTAGGCGTGTGTGGTTGCATGTCGCAGGAGGAAGGCGTAGTTAATCGAATTATGTCTAAGCATGGATTCGTGGATATGATCTTCGGTACGCATAATATTCACCGGCTGCCGCACCTCATTAAAGAAGCCGTATTCAGCAAAGAGCTTGTGGTTGAGGTATGGTCTAAGGAAGGCGATATTATTGAGAACTTACCGAAGAAACGCGAAGGCATGCGCGCTTGGGTGAACATTATGTATGGCTGCGATAAGTTCTGTACGTACTGCATCGTTCCGTTTACACGTGGTAAAGAACGCAGTCGTCGTCCGGAGGATGTCATTGCTGAAGTAAGAGAGCTCGCTCGCCAAGGCTTCAAGGAAGTGACCCTGCTGGGGCAGAACGTAAACGCATACGGCAAGGATTTTACAGATGTAGATTACACTTTCGGTGACTTGATGGATGACATGCGTTTAATCGATATTCCGCGCATCCGCTTCATGACATCGCATCCACNNCCACGAGATTTTGACGACAAATTGATTGAAGTACTTGGCAAAGGTGGCAACCTGGTAGAGCATATCCATTTACCGGTTCAATCGGGAAGTACTGCCGTACTTAAGAAAATGAGTCGCAAATATACTCGTGAAGGTTATCTGGAGTTAGTTCGCAAGATCAAGATAAGTGTGCCTAATGCGGTGTTGAGTACCGATATAATCGTCGGTTTCCCTGGAGAGACGGATGAGCAATTCGAAGATACCCTTTCCCTGGTCCGCGAGGTTGGGTATGATATGGCATATACGTTCATTTATTCCCCTCGTGAGGGCACGCCTGCGGCTGCCATGGAGGATAATGTACCTATGTCGGTGAAGAGCGAACGTCTGCAAAGACTAAATGATCTCATTAAAGAGAATAGTCGGATCATTAATGACCGTATGTTAGGTGAAGTCGTCGAGGTGCTGGTAGAAGGGGAGAGTAAGAATAACTCGGAAGTCCTTTCTGGCCGTTCCCGTGCGAACAAGCTGGTCCATTTTGAAGGTCCGAAGGAGCTTATCGGCACATTTGTAAAAGTGAGAATTACAGATACCAAAACATGGTACATCAAAGGGGATATTGTAGCAGAAGCTGCAGCTGTTCATTAATAATCACATACGAATGGGGAGATGGCTTGTGAGTACAGAGGAACAACGATTGAATAAATATGGAATGAAGACTTATAATACCCGTGACTTGATCGTACGCGAGGATATTATGGGCAAAGCTAAAGAACTAGCTACATTGATCTCGACAAGTGAAGAAGTAAAGCATTTTCAGCAGGCTGAGCAAAAAATCCTGAACCACGAGCGGGTACAAGGCCTGATTGCAACGATTAAGAAAAAGCAGAAGGAGATTGTCGCCTTCGAAAGCTTTAATAATAAAGACATGGTAGCCAAGATCGAGCGTGAAATTGAAGTGTTGCAGGATGAAATTGACGGCATTCCGGTCGTGAACGAATTTCAACAGAGCCAGAGTGATATCAACTATCTACTCCAGCTCGTCATTTCCGTGATTAGAGACACCGTTTCGGAAAAAATAAATGTGGAAGCCGGCACTGAAGCGCCTCCGACCACATGCGGATAACCACTCAGTTCAGGGGGCGGATGTAGCTCCGTCCCTTTAAGTTTCACACTATACATAATCCTAATCTTTCTATGTCCAGTTGTTGATTTTAGAAGTTAAGGTTTGGTACATTTAAAGATACGAATCAGTAAAATTATAGCTTCGGAAAAGGATGGGGCAATTATGAGCGAGAATGGGGAACAAACCTATAACGCCAAAAAATATCGTACACCGGACGGGGTTCCGGCCGACATCGTAATGTTTACACTGACCAAACGCGAACGTAAGACGGTCACGAAGACGCTTCCCTTACGTGAGCTAAAGGTAATGTTAATTAGACGTAAGAAATGGCCATGTGCTGGAATGTGGGCTCTCCCAGGCGGATTCTGCCAGGAGGATGAGTCCATTTATGCTGCGGCAACACGTGAACTCAAAGAAGAGACTGGCGTAGATGGCGGTCATTTGGAATATCTGGGCGTCTACAGTACACCAGGCCGCGACCCTCGCGGATGGATTATCAGTCATGCCTTNNTGGATGCTTGAGCAAAGACAAGCTTCGGATGATGCTGGTGAGGTAGGTTTATTTACATTGCAGGAAGCGCTTGAAGAGCTGGAACTCGCTTTTGACCACCATGATATCATCAAGGATGCATACTTGCGTATTCAACAACAAATGCTGCAGACTACGATCGCAAGACAGTTTTTGCCTAGACATTTTACCCTTAGTGAGCTCTATCAGGTGATTCAGACCGTAGTGCCGGAATTTAAGGAACCCAATTTTATTCGTAAAATCACTTCAACGCGTAGTCGTCAGGGTATATTAAAAGAAGTGAGGGACGAAGAGGGAAATGCACTTAGTTCCAATCAATACTCCCAGCGTCCAGCTCAACTCTATATGTTCACAGATCACGAGCCTTTGTTATCCATCTATACGTAGTGGCTTAAATCCGGAGAGGGGATTAATCTCATGAGAGCACNNATCGACTTTACCAATGATTTTGTGGACGGAAATCTCCCGGTTGGTCAGCCAGCCGTAGATATCGAGCTTAGAATCAGCCAATTAACGTCTGAGTTTGTCCAGAATGGCGATTATGTTGTTATGGCCGTAGATTTGCATGAAGAGAATGACCCTTACCATCCGGAGAGCAAGTTGTTTCCTCCTCATAATGTCCGCGGGAGTGAGGGGCGTGAGTTGTTCGGAAGCTTGAAGTCTGTTTATGAGAACAATCGCGATTCCATCTATTGGATGGACAAAACACGTTATAGTGCCTTTAGTGGAACCGATCTGGAGATCAAGCTGCGGGAACGCGGCATTACTGAACTTCATTTAATTGGGGTCTGCACAGATATTTGTGTACTGCATACGGCAGTGGATGCATATAACAAAGGGTTTGCTATTACTGTGCACGAAGATGCGGTCGCCAGTTTCAATAAAGATGGCCACTCTTGGGCATTAGAACATTTCCGGGGAAGTTTAGGAGCAGACGTTGTAAATGCATAATACTATAACAGAACTTACACATACAGCAGCGTAGATATTAGGAGATGAGGACTTGAGAAGAGAACTTGCGCTACATACGGATAAATATCAGATCAATATGATGTATGCTCACTGGGTGAATGGAAGTCATAAACGAAAGGCAGTATTTGAAGCTTATTTCCGTAAGTTACCTTTCGGTAATGGCTATGCCGTGTTCGCAGGGTTAGAGCGTATTATAGGTTATATCGGAGGTTTGCGGTTTACCGAAGATGATATCCGTTACTTGTCGGAGCAAGAAGAGAACTATGCTCCCGCTTTTCTGGAGGAACTGCTGCAGTTTCATTTTCAGGGAACGGTTTATTCGATGAAAGAAGGAGCGTTGATTTTTCCGGATGAGCCATTAATCCGTGTGGAAGGGACAATTATGGAGGCTCAGCTGGTGGAGACAGCCATTCTGAACTTCATGAACTACCAGACGCTGATTGCTACCAAGGCTTCTCGAATCAAGCAGGTGGCTCCGAATGATATCTTACTGGAGTTCGGTACCCGGCGTGCGCAAGAAGCTGATGCAGCGGTGTGGGGAGCCAGAGCAGCCTATATTGGCGGCTTTGATGCAACCTCCAACATGTTGGCGGGCAAAATGTTTGGTATTCCTACAAAAGGAACACATGCGCATTCCTGGGTTCAGAGCTTTAGTAGTGAGCAGGAGGCTTTTGATGCCTATGCCAAGGTGATGCCGGACGAGGTTACGCTATTGGTCGACACCTTCGATACACTTCGTAGTGGTGTGCCTAATGCGATCAATACGGCCAAGAAGCTTGAGGCACAAGGTAAGAAAATGGTCGGTATCCGTTTGGATAGTGGTGACTTAGCTTATCTCTCTCGTCAAGCACGTAAGATGTTGGATGATGCTGGCCTTGATTATGTGAAGATTGTCGCATCCAATGATTTGGATGAGAACACGATCATGGATCTGAAGCTGCAAGGTGCGGCAATCGATACTTGGGGTGTGGGTACACAATTGATAACTGCTTCGGATCAACCGTCTCTGGGTGGTGTCTATAAGCTGGTGGAAATTGAGTCCGCTACTGGAGAAATGATCCCGACGATCAAAATTTCCTCCAACCCTGAAAAAGTATCCACGCCTGGTAAGAAGGACGTGTTCCGGATTATCGGTAAAAATGGCAAAGCGCTTGCTGATTATATCAGCTTCCCAGATGAGGAATCCCCACGCAATGGTGCACGGTTGAAGCTGTTTAATCCGCTGCATCCATACATGCATAAGTATGTTGAGCGTTACGAGGCGCTGCCTATGCTAGAACCGATATACGTTAACGGATTTCAGGTGTATACATTACCGGATTTGAATGAAGTTCGCCGCTACCATCGGGAGCAAAAGGACCTATTCTGGCCGGAATATCAACGTAAGCTGAATCCCGAGGTGTACCGGGTCAATTTGAGTGAAAAGGTCTGGACTAGCAAACAGCAGTTAATCGCTGAGCATATACGACCGGATATTGAATAGATTTTGCAGGATTAATTCTGTCAACAGTGTGAACGCGGGAGAGTGATGTACCCGCGTTTTTTTGTTTTTTCAGGGCAAGTAAATAAGGAGGAGAACTTAATGGAAAAGGGTAAACTTGCTTTTGTGCCGAACAGGAACATTAAGCCCGGCGAGATTATTACATTCGGCACGTATTCACAATCAAAGGACGGTAAAGAACTGCCGATTGAATGGCGTGTTCTCCATAACTCAGGTAGCAAACTGTTTGTTTTGAGTGAGTACATTTTGGAATGCAAGAGGTATCACGGCAAGAGTGTAGATATAAAATGGCGTGATTGCGTGGATATTACGTGGCACGACTGTGATTTGCGCGAGTGGTTGAACGATGAATTCTATAACACCGCATTCAATATCGCCGAGAAGGAATTTATAAAGACGACTCATTGCACAGACAATGGAGAAGGCAGCCCGGATACAGAGGACAACGTTTTTTTGCTTAGCGTTAAGGAGATACAAGCATTCTCTGATCTACACAGCANNCCCGTTGGAACGGACTTTGCCAAAACGAAAAAGCCCGATGGATGCAGCTTATATGTATATGATAAAACGGACAAAGATAACTATATCATCAGAGACGGCGAAGAAGTTGGCTGCTCCTGGTGGTGGCTGCGAACACAGGGAAACAAGCCTTCGCGTGCGTTTTTTGTCGGTCCGAGCTACAGTATTCGCAGCTATGCGAATGTCAGTGTAGCTCGTGACGGCGTGCGCCCCGCTTTA
>DJUJ01000147.1:16292-21950 GCA_002438345.1 Paenibacillus sp. UBA6285 | reverse complement strand
CGCCGGCACGGTTTGCTGCGCAATTTAATAAGAGAAAAGCAGTTTAATAGGTGTCTACTTTCTTGACAGAGGTCCAGAATTCCCTATAATCACTGAGATCAGCTATATAAAGAGTAATTATAGGGAGAAATTCCCTATCCCTATCCACATCTTTAGCCCGCTAGGAAAGGGCCAAAGAAGAGGTCTCCATAAGTTGGGTCGGATTCACTCGCCAGCTCCAATCATCAGGTTTAAGTAAGTTTAGAAATTAGCAGGGTCAGCATTTGTCCTGTTTTCCAAACGACAGGAGACAATTGCCGTTACCCTGTTCTGCGTACTACATAAACTGTGATGTAACCCTCAGCCTGACGAATAGGCTCTGTAAGGAAGGTGGATGAGCATGAAGCCCAAAAGTACTTCTGCCCGCCGCACGGGACGGCGGGTCTCTCGGATCAAGCGGCGGACTTCACGCCCAGTGCGGCAAGTCGCTATAGCCCCTATAGTTAACCATCCTAATCCCTATGTTTCAGTCATTATTCCGGCCATGAACGAAGCCAAGACCATTGCGGGAGTGATATCTGGAGCTAGAGGGGTCCATCCGCGCTGCGAGGTTATTGTAGTCGTCAACGGATCAGCCGATCAAACGGCAGAAATTGCCCTTTCGCTTGGTGCACATGTTATTTCCTATGAGTTGCCGCTTGGACACGACGCTGGTCGTAGTGTCGGAGCAGAAGTAGCTAAGGGAGATGTCCTATTGTTTACAGATGGAGATTTTGTGATTCCTGCCTCGAGGCTACGTCCTTTCGTCACTGCTGTTAGTGGTGGCGCAGACATAGCGCTTAATGATTATTCCGGCCCGATACGAAGACTTTCGCCCCATCCGGTGGTACTGTCCAAACATGCACTCAATATTTTGCTTGGCCGTCCGGATCTGAAAGGATGTTCGATGACGGCAGTTCCGCACGCAATCAGCCGAAGAGCGCTTGAAATCTTAGGGAGTGAATCATTATCACGTCCCCCTCTGGCACATGCTCAGGCAGTTCTGAGTGGATTGCGTGTGGTAACTGCCCACAAAGTACATGTAGGGAAACTGAATGCGGTCAGACGTAAGGAAGATGGCACAGATCCTCTGCAGCAGTTGATTACAGCAGATCACATGGAGGCTGTATCCCTCTTGCTTGAACACCGGGGAAACAGGGCAGGGTTTGGCGACGGAACCCGGCGCAGAGAGATGGTGAGATGATGGTTGCTCTGTTACAAGTATCAGGTAGCTCCGCCATTCGACGAGGAACTGCAACTCGTACGATAAAGAAACGTTCAGCATCTAGTCAGGCCAATACAACTCTGGCACCCCGCCACAGGGCAGCGAGTCGTTCTGTAAAAGGAGGCGCTGCTGCCGTTCGATCGCCGCTTCTGTCTCGGCAATCGAAAGTAGGTCGTGAGGCACTAAAAATACCGAGCTTACGTGGGACCCTGTCAGTCATTATCTCCGTGCGTAATGAGGAGCAGACATTGGCACGTCTGCTACATCAGGTTTCGCGGCTGGGACCTGCAGAAATTATCGTCGTGCTTAACGGTTGTAGCGATAACAGCTTTCCTATTTCCAGACAACATCGTCAAGCCGTAGTTGTGCATTGTCCGGAGTCTGTCGGACATGATGTGGGGCGGGCTATAGGTGCGAAGCTGAGTCGAGGAGATATTCTGCTCTTTCTGGATGGAGATATGGTTATTCCTGCATCGCAGCTCGGATTATTCACAGCTGCTGTAGATGGTGGAATTGATGTGGCTCTTAATGATTTGGATCCACTGATGCCTTCTTTTGGATTATGTGATGATGTCACTCGCAGTAAGTTGTTTCTTAATTATGCTCTTGGACGGTACGATCTCGGAGTTAGCTCTATGACGGCTGTGCCTCACGCACTCTCCCGGCGTGCGCTTGAGATCATAGGCTACCGTGAATTAATAGTTCCTCCTAAAGCCCAAGCTCGTTCTGTGTTAGAAAAGCTAAGGGTAGAGAAAGCTGGAACGGTGAATGTTATTAAGCATAATCGGCTGCGTCATGCGAACATAGGAGCTGGAAATGCTGCAACTGCACTTTCTCAATTAGTGAATAAAAAAATAGATATGACTGTTCCTTNNAACGCGCTACCACTGCTGCGGTCTTGTGTAGAATCTATTCGTGCTTATACTCCGCTACCTTATGAAATTATCGTTGTAGACAATGCTTCGTCAGACGGAACGGATGCCTATTGCCGCGCAAATCGTATAACCTTTATTTCTTTGCCTGAGAATCGAGGTTTTCCGTCCGCATGCAATATGGGCCTACTGCTAGCATCGGGCGATGAATTATTGCTGCTGAATAATGATGTGGTGGTCCCCCATGGATGGTTAACCAATCTGAAGAGATCGCTATATAGTGCTCCTGATGTAGGTATGTTTGGACCAGTGACAAACTATGCGAGTGGACGTCAACAGGTGAAGACTGATTATGAGAGTCTGTTGGATTTTCATAAGGTTGCCCAGATAACTAACCTTTCCAATCCCCAAAAATGGATGGAGACTAAACGGTTGGTAGGGTTATGTTTTTTATTTAAAAGAGAGCTACTTACTTCCGTAGGTCTGCTGGATGAGAGATACTCGCCTGGACATTACGAGGACGATGACTATTGCTATCGCGCAAGGCAAAAGGGGTATCGGCTGCTCATCGCAGGGGATTGCCTGGTACACCATGAAGGAAGTGCAAGCTTTAAGCAGGTATACAATACCGGATTGCAGGAACTAGTGGAACGAAATCGTAAGATCTTCATGAGTAAATGGAATGTGGACCCAACAAATTTCATATGAAGTGCAGATCCGAAGGCAAAGGACTTAGATAAAGAGGAGGAAAGTAAGTGAAAGGAGTCATACTGGCGGGCGGAACAGGATCAAGACTTCAACCGCTGACCCGGCTTATGAACAAACATTTGCTTCCGGTCGGCAAATATCCTATGGTCTGTTACGGCATAGACCGGCTTCGCCGGGGAGGGATTACCGACATTCTTCTGGTCATCAGCAAGCAGTCTGCTGGTCTGTATACGGATTTTTTGGGCAGCGGTGCGGCATTTGGTGTATCTCTGACCTATAAAATTCAGGAAGCTGCTGGAGGCATTGCAGAGGCACTCGATTTGGCAGAAGGATTCATTTTCCCTGGGGAACGGTTTGTCGTATTGCTTGGTGATAATCTGTTTATGGATGATCTGACGCCTTACGTGGAGAGCTATCTCCGGCAGCCTGCAGGTACAGCAAAGGTATTGCTGAAACCGGTGGACGACGCGCGTAGATATGGTGTTCCCGTGTTCGATAGTCAAGATTCTGCATGGATTGCTTATATCGAAGAGAAGCCGGAGCATCCAAAGACCAAATTTTGCGTAACAGGTATTTATATGTACGATGAAGCTGTGTTTGAAATTATCCGCCAGGTATCTCCTTCCAAGAGGGGGGAGCTGGAGATTACCGATGTAAATAATATATACGCTGCTAACCGCAGGCTCAGCTATGATGTTCTCAAGGATTGGTGGAGCGATGCGGGGACATTCCAGTCTCTGCGGGAGGCGGGAGAGAAACTGAAAGACGCGCTGCCTTAACGGCAGCGGTAACGTGGAGTGGNNCATACTTTGCTTATATTTCTCGCAGAAACGGATACCGTCCATTTAAGGACGGCGCAGCCGTTTCTTCTTGGGCGGGGGGGAGCGGGATCTTATGGATGGAGCGGGGGAACTTGGTTAAAGTTTGGTGTGCCGCAGTATACTATACGAAATTACTATTTCGAGGGGGAGCAGAATGAAAGCGGCAGTTACCCATGAATTTAAGAATCCTTTGGAAATCAAGGAAGTCGGATTGCGATCCCCGGATTCCCATGAGGTTGTTGTCAAGATCCATGCTTGCGGAGTGTGCCATACGGATTTGCATGCGGCGAATGGGGACTGGCCGGTCAAACCCAAGCTGCCCCCTTGTTTTGCGCAGGGGTCACCACCTATAAGGCTTTGAAGGTGTCCAAAGCCCGTGCGGGACAATGGGTGTCGATCGTGGGCGTGGGCGTACTGGGCCATCTGGCCGTTCACNNCCAGGCCAGCATTGTTACTGCAGTGAACAAAAAAGCTTTTGACAATGCCTATTCATCCTTAAAACGGGGCGGAACACTTGTCCTGGTGGGGCTGCCGCCTGAGAAGATGGAAGTGCCGATTTTAAATACGGTTCTGGATGGTACGGAAATCATCGGCTTATATTTCTACGAGAAACGGGGGTCGTCCTTATGGGACGGCTCCCGTTTTTTCTTGATTGGCGCAGCAGTCCGGACGAAGGACCCGATCTCAAGCCTGCGTAGAGATATTATCTTCATCAACCCGGTTCTGTTTGCGGTATTTGAGCGGTGAGGTTCCGGTCATGGTTTTAAATACTCTTCCAAAATGGGTCAGGTTACCAAATCCTGCACGCTCAGCGATTTCCNNGCAGCAGAGAGCGGGCTTCTTTCAGGCGGGTGTTATTTACATATTCGATGAAAGTAAAACCGGTTGTGTCCTTGAACGTTCGGCTTAAATGGGAGGTGCTTATGGAGAACCTGTCCGATATGTATTCCAGAGACAGAGGCTCAGCGAAGTTACCGTTGATGAAATGGATGATTTGGGAAATTTTCTTATGGGTCCGGTTCGTTTCTACAAAATGCTCGTTTTGATCCGGAAGCTTTTTTCGTTGGATGAAGATCAGCAGCTCCATCAACAGGATTTTCCGATAGTAGTCGAAACCTGGAGGTCTCTTGGTGTCTTCATGAATCAATTTGCTGAAAAGATTCTCGATAAAGATCTGGTCGCAGCCACTTAACTTGATCGCATTTGATCTGGAGTGAAAGCAGGAGAAGAGGTCGCATGGAAGAGGGCTGTCCGCAAAAAAGTCGCGAAGGAACTCCCTTTTAAACAATAATGTAACTCTTTCGTACATCGTACCGTTTACATTAATCAGTCTGTGCAGGTCATTGGCGTTAATGAACAATAAAACCCCGCTGACGATTTGAAAGGTTCGGTCTTCTATAAAATAGTACAGCTCTCCAGACACTAAGTAGAGAATTTCATAAGCATCGTGATAATGATTTGAAGGCATGCTTGAGACATTTTTTTTCTCGCGGCTAATGTGAAAGGGATCAGACTTATAGAAGTTGATTTCCAGGGGTGTCATCTCCAATCCGGCAGGAATGATCCTCGCAGAAACATGATCCATACCTGAATCAATCGTATCACGTTCATTGACCTGTTGAACAGGCTAGAAATTAAATAGCGGTAAAAGTAGAAAATCATTAACGATAACAAAATATGCAGAGATTGAATAGAAATGAATGCGCTATATTTACATATAAATCGTATTGAAGGAGGGGAAAAGATAATCAGGGTCCGCTGCAAGCGAAAGTTAAAGCGCTTAAACTATTNNTGTTGCTCGTGCTTTTACTGCTGCCATTCCAGATTGCAAATGCTGCACCTGCACCAGATGCTGTCGGTTCAGATTCAATACCCGGTGTAAAGACGATTGCCGAATGGGTGTTTGATGAGGCCGCTGAAAATGTGGGGGTAATCTCGGCTACATACGGCATCTATGAGACAGCGTCTACTTTTCGCAATGTAGGCGGTGTATTCGAGGATGTGGATGTAAGCA
>DJUJ01000147.1:12457-16263 GCA_002438345.1 Paenibacillus sp. UBA6285 | reverse complement strand
GCAAGAAAGCGATCAGCTATCAGGGCTGGGACAATGGCAACGGGAAAAAGTATTGGCTTGCTACCGTGTCTACAACCGGATTTGAGAATATCACCTTATCCTCTGAGCAAAATTCATCCGGGTCAGGTCCGCGTGATTTCAAAGTGCAGACGAGTGTAGACCGCCAAACGTGGGAGGATGTGCCGAATACGAATCTTAAAATGGCCGTCTCCAGTTTTGATTGCCCGGGCGATACCTGCAGACTGGTGAATACTCCCCTTCAGAACAGCAATGATCGGGAAATATTATATATTCGCTGGATCGTCAGCTCCGATAGCAACACCAGGGGGAATGATGAGGGCATAGGGGGTTCAGGTTCCAGTAGAATCCGAAATATCAAGGTGTCCGGCGAGCCGATCCCGGGGAAAGAACCTGTCATTCCTACCGTAGATCTTGTCCAGCAGCCTGCAGACGGTTCTGAAAATGTGCCTCCCGAAGCTCCCGTTGAAATCAAATTCAACAAGGCCATTGCCCTTGATCCGGGTTATGCTGTCCGATTTGCCGATGAGAATCATCAACCGGTTGATGGGGTAACACTTGAAGTCTTAAACAGAGATACTTTGCGGATAANNGAAGTCTTACACGGTAACTGTACCCAAGGAGCTTATCAAGGGCGCAGATCTTGTGCCGCTGGTTCGGGAAGTTTCCTGGAGTTTTGGCGTTCAGGATTCGCCTCTTGCTCCAAAATCCATCAATATGACGTTTAACGGAGATCCAAAGACGAGCATTGCCTTGGCCTGGTACACGGATGTAATGACGGATACCGTGGTACAGGTTGTAGAAGCCTCAAAGGTTATGGGGAACATTTTCCCGGAGAACGGGGCTTTGACTTATCAGGGAGAGGCCGAAGAAATTGAGACCTTTATGAGTAAAAGCGATAGAAGCACGAACCATAAAACGAAATTTATTAGTCATAAAGTCATTGCAGACCAGCTTCAACCGGGAACAGCTTACAAGTTTCGGGCAGGTAACGGCAAATCGGGTGATTGGAGCTCTATCGGCTCGTTCACTACGGATGCTGCCGGCCACCAGCCTTTCCGTTTTATCGCCGGTTCCGATTCACAGGCTTCCAGCAAGTCTGACTTTGAGCCTTGGGGTGATACCTTCCGGAAAGCAGTTGATTATATAGGCGACCCTAAATTCCTGATCAGCGCCGGAGATCTGGTGGATAACGGTGATTTGGAGGAGCAGTGGCAATGGATGCTCGGAGCAGCCCAGAATCAATTGCTGCAAGTGCCATATGTGCCTGTACTTGGCGGTCATGAGGTCATGGATTATGACGGAGACGAGACGACACCGAATAACAACTTCTACAACCATTTCAACTTGCCGAAACAGGTTGTTGCGGACACCCATGAAGGCTCTGTGTATTCTTTTGAATACGGTGATGCACTCTATCTTGTCTTCAATTCGCAGTACTCGGGGGCACTTGCAGAGAATGGGAAAGATGTGGAATGGGCGGATGACCAATTCTGGGACCAAGTGGCCTGGATGAAGAGTACCGTCGCCCGCAGCGACAAGAAGTGGAAGTTTGTTACTTTTCACAAAAGCCCCTATGCAGCAGGCGACAACTCTGCACAATGGGAAGACGATCGCGTCCAGTTTTACAAGAAATACCTGATTCCCGCCTTTGACGAGATGGGCATCGATATGGTGTTCGAGGCCCATGATCATATGTATATGAGATCCTTCCAAATGTACAATGATGAAGTTATTCCCAAGGAGAAGCTGAAATTTGATGGAGAGGGCAATGCGCTCAACCCCAAAGGCACGGTCTACCTCATGTCCAATGCATTCGGAAATAAATTCTATTATAAGAACAATCAATATGAACTGGATGAGAATGGAGAACCCCGCGAGATTCGGGACGAAACCGGGAATCCGGTTCCTTATGATGATTACTTTGCAGCTATCGACGAACAGCCGGAGAAGAAAATGTTTACGGATGTTTCCATCACAGACCGGGTGCTTTCCTTTACAGCATATACCGCAGCCGTAGCGGATGAGAATCAGCCGGACACCGTTGGCGACGGACTAAAAGCATATGACAAGTATGGGATCAAGAGAACGGACATCAAGCCGGACCCGGCGGAAGCGGTGAAGGTGAAATTGAATGGCAGCAAGGCGGTTCTGACCTGGAGTGCACCTTCCGCAAGTACAGAACCGGTAAGAGGATTCCGGATTTATGAGAAGAATGACAAGGTGAAGACACACTGGAGTATATATGTACCGGCAGCGGAAGGTCAAACGGAATACAGCTATACGGTAGATGATATCAATCCTGCGAAAAAATATGAATTTATCGTCAAAGCGGTCGGCACAAGAATCAATTCAGATCCGGTCGAAGTCAGCACAATCGAAGGTCCAAGCGAGTCGGAGCCGCCTTCAATNNCCTACCAAATCAACCTGAAATGGACGGCTTGGGCCGGCAACATTCAGGCAGCGGGCTACAACGTATACCGCAACGGCAGCAAGGTCGGCACGACGAAGGAAATCTCCTACGGCGATACCGGGTTAACTCCGGATACGGCCTATAGTTATGCTGTGAAGGCCTATAATGCAGAAGGGATGGAATCGCTGGCGAGCAATACCGTTCAAGTAACGACCAAACCTTCATCCACTGGAGAGGGTGTCCATAAGGCATTTCCGCAGCATACGACTTATGTGGCAGGCTCCATTAAGCCGAATCACTTGACTCAGGCCCAACTGGACGCTACGGTGGGCAGATTATATAACGAGTGGAAAACGAAATATCTGAAACAAAATCCATATCAGTCAGACCAGTATTACGTGTGGTATAGCGACGGCGACTGGTTTGAGAATAACGAGATTACAGTTTCGGAAGCGCATGGCTACGGAATGCTGATTACCGCTTTGCTCGCGGGTCATGATCCGGAGGCTAAGAAGTATTTTGACGGGATGTATCGCTATTTCAGAGCACATCCAAGTGAAATCAATCCCGATTTAATGGCATGGCAGCAAGCGGATACCGGCACCGAAATTATTGATATCAATGGTGTGGATTCGGCAACCGACGGCGATATGGACATTGCTTATGCTCTCCTGCTTGCCGACAGCCAATGGGGCAGCAGCGGGGAGATTAACTACTTGTCCCAGGCCAAAAAGGTAATCAACGCCATTATGAAAAGCGATGTCAACCATTCCGAGTGGACATTGAAATTGGCGGATTGGGTCAGCGACAATGATTCCATGTTCGGCAATGCTACACGCCCTTCCGATTTTATGCTGCAGCATCTGAAAGATTTTAAAAATGTATCCGGAGACGCCAATTGGGATCGTGTTACCGATAAGACGTACAACATCATTAATAGTCTGTATGAGAATTACAGTCCAAAAGCCGGTTTGTTACCAGACTTTGTATTCAAGGATGATACGGATGGGCAATACAAACCGGTAAGCCAGAAGAAATGGGATACCCCGGATGGATACTTCCTGGAATCGGAAAATGACGGGGATTACAACTACAACTCTTCCCGTATTCCCTGGCGGATCGGTACGGATTATCTCCTGACAGGTGATAACCGGGCTAAAGAGCAGCTCAGCACGCTGAACCGCTGGATTAGGGTCATGGCGGATAATGATCCGGCCAAGATCCTTGCGGGATATAAGCTGGACGGCACGGAAGCAATCAATGATTATGCAGATACTTCCTTCTCCGCACCCATGATGGTCAGCGCCATGATCGATTCATCCAATCAGGAGTGGCTGAATAAATTATGGGATTATAATGCGGCCGTTTCCACCGA
>DJUJ01000147.1:12064-12412 GCA_002438345.1 Paenibacillus sp. UBA6285 | reverse complement strand
GGGCAATAATCTGCGTCTGCTCAGCATGATTGTGGCATCCGGCAACTGGTGGACACCAACCATCGTTGATACTGAGGCTCCCATGGAACCAACAATAGAGAGAGCGGAAGCGGTATCCAGCTCTGCCATTGATCTAAAATGGACACCTTCCACGGATAATTTGGGAGTAACGGGATACAGGATTTACCGCAATGACGTTGAAATCAAGACCCTGGAGGCAACAGAATACAGAGATAGCGGGTTATCTGCGGATACCCAGTACAAATACTATATTATAGCTGTTGATGCAGCAGGAAATACGTCCAAGATAAGCAATGTGAGAATCGTATCTACATTAAAGGCCAGCGG
>DJUJ01000147.1:8748-12034 GCA_002438345.1 Paenibacillus sp. UBA6285 | reverse complement strand
AGCGGAGGTGGTAACCCGACTCCGACTCCAACGCCAACGCCGGCAGCTCCGAAGCCAAGTGAAGGTCCATCGATAACACCGGCACCAACACCGGAACTGCAGCCAACGAGACCTGTTTTCAGTGATATCGGCAGCCATTTTTTGTGGGCTAAGGAGGCTATTGAAGCTCTGGCGGCTAAAGGAATCGTTCAGGGAACGTCGAGTACTTTCTTCGAACCGGGTGCCAAGATGAAAAGAGCGGACTTTATATTGCTTCTGGTCAGAGCGTTTGATTTAAAGGCTGGTTTTGAAGTGAGCTTTGCGGATGCCGATCAGGACGCATACTATTATGAAGCGCTGGGAATCGCCAAACAATTGGGCATTGCCAGCGGAGTCGGCGGCAACAGGTTCAATCCGGGAGCAGAGATTTCCCGGCAGGATATGATGGTATTCATCGTAAGAGCATTGCAGAAGTCAGGAAAATTAGCAAATGCCGGTTCCATCTCCGACCTTGGCAAATTTGCGGATGCCTCCAAAGTGGCTGATTATGCCGTGAAGGCAGCAGCCGTACTGGTCAGGGAGGGCATTGTCCTTGGTGACGGGAAATTGCTCCATCCAACGGGAGCTGCAACCCGCGCCGAAACGGCGGTTCTCTTTTACAGAATCATCAATAAATATTATTAATCCAAAAGGCCAACAGCCCGTTCCAATGGACCGGGCTGTTGGCCTTTTATTTTTCATTTACACGGCCTGTTGCAATCTTCTAAAGTATCCTGTGTCCGCCAATCCGCTTGTTTAGAGCCGTAACTTGCCTTTATAACCCCGGCACCGTCCCGGCTTCTGCCGCATATGCTGTAGCAGGGCGTTTGAGCAAAGGAGACATGAAGGTGCAGAATAAAATAACAAAAGTCCTGCAGCACATGGCCCATACGCACGAACAAATGGCGCGGATTCTAGACGCCGAGCGCCACGTGGCTGTCCGTATGTCGCAAATTGTCCACGATCTGCCAGATGCGGATCCCGATTTTGACGGTATCAGCGGGATGATCGAAAGCTCAACTCAGGTAAACAAGAATATTATTGCTTACTTGAACGCACTTGCAGATCTGGAAGAAGCGATGGCTGAAGGGGTAGGCAGAGTGATTAAGGAATTGAACGGTCAAGACGAAGAGTAACGCTATAGGAGCAGGAGGCGGATGATGAGCAGAGAACAAGCTTATCTGCAAATGCTGGAGTCGACCGCCACTATCCAGTGGAACATTGCGATGATTCTGGAAGCTAAGGCGGTTGAAGCTGAAAAGGTAAAACAGTGGGCACAGCATCATATCCACGCTAGAGCTTTCGAATCCCACGGAGAGCAGCTAAAGGAATCCCTCTCTATTCACGAAGTCATCGTGGAGATGGTCGAAGGGCTGACTAAACTGGAGAACGGACTCTACAGCAATTTAAAAGCAGTGCTGGGCAGTGGTGAAGATGATGGTGGCGGGGAAGGTTTTGGAGACATGTCAGGTGATGGGTTTAGTTTTGGGGAAGACAGCAAATGAGCGGGGACCGTCTCTCTGAACATGCCGTCAAGCTGGAGATGATCCGCTCCATTTCGCGCAGTCAGGCTGCTTTGGCGGCCATCTTGGAGAGCATCGCCGAATTGACGGGGCAATCTGAGTTGACGGCCCGCAAATTGAGCGACAATATCAGAATCCTAAGTGGGTATCAGAGTGCGATGTGCCGGATGATGTCCGGGATTTCACTGCATCGACCGAAACGGGGAACTCCTGCTGCGCCATGGCTGAGCAAGGCATACGCCGTAGGAACCTCTAGAGATCATGGAGCACAGGAGGAATAGAAGCATGAAGAAAAAGAGCCTTAGAACATTACGTTCAGGCAGAACCCGCAGACGCACATTGCTGCTCTCGCGGAAAACGAGAGTTCGTAAAGGTCTAGCCCGCAAATCCCGCAGAGGGCTTGTTCGGAAAATCGTTCGTTATGGGAAGACGAAGAGAGGTCTTTTGGTCCGCAAGAAAAGAAGGCTCCGCCGTAAGCTTGTTCGAAAGGTAAGGGCTGTTCACGCGCCAGTACATGTAGTGCCGGTTGTAGAGGGTCCACCTGCCCCACAGGTAATTCCGCTCCCCCCGGATCTTGGCGTTTCGCCGGAAACGCCACCGGCAGACGCCTTTCAGCAGGGCTACACCGAAGCATACAACGTGGGATTCGACGCCGGTTTCGCCAAGGGCTTCGAGGACGGGCATAAGCTGGAATTTAACTGAGAAGCGGCAGGTAAATTAAGAGGAAGGGACCCGGAGATCTAATCTATAGCGCGTTATTCTGATCTTTCCGTGTCCCTCAACTTAGAGGGACTGCATCCTCTCTGGAATCATCCTACTATCGGAATTTGTCTCTGAATATGATAGACTTCTAAAACAAGAATCTATTCAGTCGGTTTTCAGATGTCGATAAGAAAGAGGGGATAGCAGGATGCAAGTAGGAAATGGGATCAGAAAAGCTAAGCAGGATGAGATTGAAGAGATTATGGAATTGATCTCAAAATGTGTACAAGTTATGCAGGCCGCTGGAAGCGACCAGTGGGATGAGCGCTATCCGAATAAAGAGATTATCGAACTGGACATCGCACTAGGTACCTTATATGTTTGTGAAGAGGATCAAGCCATCGCGGGTATTCTTGTGCTGGATGAGAATGCGTCTGAGGAATATAAGACGATCGAGTGGAAGCAAAAACAAGGGCCACATCTGATTATGCATCGTTTAGCTGTTCATCCACATATTCAGGGAAAAGGGATCGCGACTAGGTTAATTGCTTTTGCAGAGGATTACGCAGAGCGTAATGGTTACACAAGTATCCGGCTGGATACTTATGCGAAGAACACTAGAGCACTGGAAATCTATCCTCGTCTTGGTTATGACCGTAGAGGTGAAGTGAGTTTTCCGGACCGCACAGCGAACTTTCCGGTATTCGAGAAGGTGCTAAGACAGGAACCTGATCCGGAATCTTTAACATAAAAAATCTACTATGTACTTGCTCGCCACGCTGTGAATAAGCATAGATAGTGGTGTATAGAATGTACAAAGAAATCGCTCCTTTTGAGATGGTTGGGTGGTCCCTCCATTTCTACTAAGGAGCGGTTTCTTTTAGATCTCGGTTAAGGATGAGTAGCTTATTTCCTGATACGCCGATCAGGTAACGAACGTTTACGATATCTTCATCGCTCATATCATCTATTGACAGAACAGCTGTAACACGGACTCTCGTTGAAGTGCGGCCAGTGACGGTGAGTCTTCTTGGAATAAAAAG
>DJUJ01000147.1:5265-8719 GCA_002438345.1 Paenibacillus sp. UBA6285 | reverse complement strand
AGCCTCAACATGGACCTACGACGTAGATCCCATCTCTAGGATTGTATATTCCGCTACTCGGGCGGATGTGGAAACCACGATTATCGATAGGGAGCATACTTCGATCGTCTGAAGATATGCCAATTGATGGTTAACAGGGATGTTCCAAAGCCGGAAGGGTCACGAGGCATCTCTGTTTTTTTTTGTGGGGGTGAAATCTACCATTTTGATAAAAAAAGTAAGTATTGTTATACTAGAACAACCTGATATTTTACAAGATACTAGAATAGATTTTATATTTCGAACAAATGAACATGTAGGAGGGGATTTTACGTGAAAAAGCACGGGCCGGATCGAGCCCATTTCTTTATCGTTGTTATGTTGTTATGGTTAAAACTACTGCTACTGAGAGTGTTGTTCTTTGATAGAATCGCTTGGGAGTGGATTGCAGCGGATGTTGCGCCAGTCCTTTTTATCATGGGGATTCTAACGGTGATTACGCCATCTCGGGTGAGAACATCCGTCTATTGGATATTTAACGTTTTATTATCGCTGTTGCTGTTCGCAGCCGCTGTATATTTTAATCACTTTGGTTCTGTTCCAACCTATCTGGCCTTATCTGAAATCAATCAGGTATTTCAAGTGAAGGCGAGCGTAGAATCTACGATACAGACTATTGATTATTTATTCTTCGCGGATTTTGTAATCTTCGCAATCTATGGTTTGATTCGCAGATGGCGACAAGGAAAGACCTACCCTCGTGAGCGATTTAGCTCTCGGAAGACAGGATTAGTGCATATGCTGGTGATTGTGGTATCCATTATTGGAGGTTTTTCTTTATCAGCATATTCTGTCCACTCTGCTCGGGGAATTACGAATGAGCTTGTACAGGCAGAAAGTGCTGGGTTTCTAAATTATGAGGTCGTTGCAGCAATTAAGATCAAGGAAGATAACAACCTCATTGGAACAGGTGATATTAAGGATACGATCGCGAAGGTTGACGCACTGCAATCTTCCTATCCATATAGTGACAAGCCAGCGGGCACGACGCCTGATTATTTTGGCTCACAAAAGGGTAAGAATGTAATTGTGCTACAATTGGAAGCTTTTCAAAATTTCCCGCTGCATCAATCCCTGAATGGTCAGGAACTGACGCCAGTCATGAATAAGTTAGCTGATGAGGGCTTTTATTTCCCTCATGTCTACCAGCAGATTGGTCCGGGGAATACATCTGACGCTGAATTTATGAGTAATACATCAATTTATCCGATTGGGACTTTGGCAATGTCCACCGGATTCGGGGACAGAGAACTGCCAAGCTTACCGCGACTGCTTAGGGATGAAGGGTATGAGGCGTACACCTTTCATGTGAATAAAGTAGGCTTTTGGAATCGGAATGAGCTATATCCGGCGCTTGGATTTAACGGCTATTATGACAAAGATTATTTTACTAATGATCATTTTAATGCGTTTGGTGCTTCCGATGAACAGCTTTATTTTACGGGTGTTGAGAAATTGGCAGAGCTGCAGAAGAAAGGAACCCCTTTCTACGCACAAATGGTGACGGCATCCAGTCATCATCCGTTCANNTGCCTGATAATTTGAAGGATACGATGCTTGGTGATTATTTGACTGCTATTAACTATACCGACTATGCCATAGGTACATTAATAGAAGGACTGAAGAAAAATGGAATGTGGGCTAACACTGTTCTGGTAATGTATGGCGATCACTTTGGCCTGCAGCCTCAGGATGTTCCGCCGGAGCAAGTGGAAAGCGCACTTGGTATTCCATATGATTCCCGGATCAGCCGCTTTAATATTCCATTAATTGTGCGTGTGCCGGGAATGGAGCAAGGGCAAGTAGTAGAGCGTACCGGAGGACAACTAGATATCCTTCCTACGATCGCTAATCTACTTGGGGTTTCACTAAAACAAGAAGGATTTACCGCCTTTGGTCATGACCTGCTCAACATTGATCGTAATGTTTTTGGCATGCGTTACTATCTGCCGTCCGGCTCCTTCTTTAATGATGACATTCTTTATGTACCTGAAAAAGAATTCGCAGATGGTGAAGCTGTGTCGCTGGATACGCTCAAGCCGGTAACAGACTTCTCGAAATATCAGAGCGATTATGAGTATGTGCTGAAGCTGATGAACTTGTCNNAAGCCGGAGGTTCTCGTAGGCCTTGCGGGCTGCGGTCTCATTATTTATCTGCTATTCGTAGGACCTTTTATTGGAGTTGCCGATAATGGAGATTTCCTGCGTATGATGAATACCATCGGTCTGAACTACTACGATACTGCTGCATCTTATGCTGACCAGTTTTTTAATTACAGCCATTCCCGTTTTGCGTATGATAATTTGTTCAGTGGCTTTTATCCTTCCTCACAGATTTTGATCGTACTTGTACCAAGGCTGATCGGCGGGCTCCTCCATGGTAGCTTTTTTGATGTTAGATTGCTTGGTGCAGTCTATGGTCTTCTTTTACTAGTAGCGACCTGGCTGCTGGTGAAGTATAACGCTCGCGGGTCTTATGTTACGGGGCTGCTGCTAGGTGCAGCTTTATTGTTTGTATTCTACGATATTGGGTATTTGGCATACTTTAACTCCTTGTTTGGAGAACCGGTATCGATGGTGTTCATGCTGCTGACATTTGCGCTAGGGTTAAGACTAACAAGCCAAGAAAAGCCGACGATTAAAGGGTTAACCTTGTTCTTTATCGCGATTCTCTTTCTGGTCACCTCCAAAATTCAGAATGCACCGATTGGGATTGCCTTTGCTCTGATCTTCCTACGGTTTATGACGCTTGACGGTGAGAGGAAATGGAGGAAGCTGGCCTTACGCTTTTCGATTGCTATCTTTCTTGTATCTATCGTTACGTACGTGGCGGCGCCAAAAGAGCTGAAGCATATTAATCTGTATCAGACCGTGTTTTTTGGTATTTTGAATGAGTCGCCGGATGTTAAGGGAGATTTGCAGGATCTTGGGTTGCCGGAGCGGCTAGAGGTACTGGCGGGGACGAATTATTTTCAGACAGATACAGTCATTAAACAGGATGATCCATCGCTGGTACCGGATTTCTACGACCGGGTATCCCATAAAGATGTCTTGTTCTTCTATTTAAAGCATCCGGGGCGGTTAATAGATAATATGGAATATGCTGCGAGTAACAGTATGGCGATTCGCCCTTATTATCTAGGGAACTATGAGAAGAGTGAGAATAAGCCAGCAGGCGCATTATCGTATACTTACAGTGGGTGGAGCGAATTCAAGAACAAACATATTCCACATACGCTCGGATTTCTCTCCCTATTTTATCTGGTGTATTTTGCAGGGGCACTGTTCCAATATTTCCGTAGCAGGGATGTTCGTGGAAGAGTTGCCGGTGAGCTTCTTATGCTATTAGGACTGATAGGGATTTTCTCCTTCTTGGTTCCGATTCTTGGGGACGGAAGGGCTGACATCGGTAAGC
>DJUJ01000147.1:0-5218 GCA_002438345.1 Paenibacillus sp. UBA6285 | reverse complement strand
GGGCTGACATCGGTAAGCATTTATTCCTGTTTAATGTGTGTTTCGATATGATGGTTGTTGTCATGTTTGGATGGATTGTGCACAAGCTAGTGGGGATTGTAAGACGTTAATTTAAGGAACAAATCAAACAGCAAGTTTCCGATTATGGAGACTTGCTGTTTTTTTAAATATAAGAATTTATNNTTAAACGCTTATCGTCCTTATAGGGACGTCGAAGGCGTTTATACTTGTTGTTCATCCTCCAGCAACTCACGCAGCATGCCCTGACGGTCATTCATAAACGCTTTGGTCACGGTGTAGTGCTCCGTTTCCTCCAAGGCGACGGACCGTATGCCCTCACCTTCTAGGAGAAAAATCTCAGCTCCCGGATAGGACATCAGAATGGGCGAATGGGTTGCAATAATAAATTGTGAATCCTGCTGCACTAGCTCATGCATACGCACTAAGAGAGACATTTGCCGCAGAGGAGATAGAGCCGCTTCAGGTTCGTCGAGGATATAAAGGCCACGGCCTCCGAAGCGGTGAACAAATGCTGCAAAAAAAGACTCTCCGTGGGACTGCTCATGCAGGGATTTACCACCATAGGAGTTCTTGATCGGTGGGCCGAAACTAGGCTGTTCATCTAATTCATCAATGTAGGAAGCCACATTATAATAGCTCTCCGCACGTAGAAAAAAACCGTCCTTCGGACGTCTAACCCCTCTAGCAATTCTAAAATACTCATAGAGACTCGAATGCGAGGAACGAGTGTTAAAAGAGAAGTTGAGTGTTCCACCTTCGGGGTTAAAGCCCCAAGCGGCAGCGATCCCTTCTAGCAAGGTAGATTTCCCTGTACCGTTTTCTCCAACAAGAAAGGTTACTGGTTTTTGAAAAGTAAGACGATCCAGAGTAAGAACTGCAGGTAGATGAAATGGATAGGTTTGGAATGATGGAACCAGATCACGAAGCAGTTCTGCATGGCGCAAGTACAGCGTGGTGTTATTCATAGTATCCCCCCTTGTGAATTCCAAAAACAATCATTTCCGGACAGATATGACGAGGTTAAAACATGAGCTAGACCTTTATAGTATAACAGCATCCTGCGAGTGGATGAAATCTTCTAAGGTTCGGGCAAGCGGGGCAAAAAACAGGGTACATCTGCCAATTTAGTTCTAGTAATGACAGATGTCCATGAGGCGAGTGCTGACTCCGCATATAGTTATACTGTCTTGAGAATACAACGGGGCAGGGTGAAGGCCGTGAAAGCGAGAAAGAGAAAACACAAGCGTCCGCGAGAATATCGCGACGGTTATCACGAGGGATATCGACTTGGCATGTGTGAGGCTGTGCAGCGTCTGAATACTGCAGAGGTCGAGGCCTGTCGACCATTTAAGTTAATGTATGTTCCTCAAGGGTTCCAAGCGATCGACACTGGCGTAACGGAGGCGCTGCAACAGCTTGTAAGTGAGCTTGTAATAAGCACTCCTGAAACGATGCTGGAAACCGCGGCACGAGAAATGCCCGGGGCAGTGCTAGTTATGAACGGGCTTCATGTATTCCCGGAAAATCATTTAGAACAGATTTCAGAGATAAGAAAGCTAGGCATTCCAGCCGCCATCTGGTTTGTGGATGATCCTTATTTTACAGCGGACACTTCGGTAATCTGTCGTCATTATGATCACGTATTTACGCATGAGCTCGGTTGTGTAGAGTTTTATCAATCACTTGGGGTGGAATCTGTTCACTATTTGCCACTATGTGTCAATCCGAGAATGTTCTATCCACGTCGTACGGCTCCCAAGTATAAGTACGACATTGTATTTATCGGGAATGCATTCCGTAATCGGACTGAGCTGTTCGATGAACTCGCTCCTTATCTTAAGCATAAGAAGGTGCTTATCGCTGGTGGATTCTGGGAACGACTCGCGACCTATGACCAGCTTTCTCCTTTTATTAGCAACGGTTTTATCCCGCCTGAGGAAACAGCGAACTACTACAGCGGTGCAAAACTAGTAATAAATATTCACCGTCCGTGGGAGGAGGGGCAGGATAACCGGAATAGCTTCCGTTTACCCTCACGCTCCATTAATCCGCGCACCTATGAGATCAGTGCCTGCGGTACTATGCAGCTTACGGATGTTCGTGAGGATCTAGGAAGATATTATCGCCCAGGTTATGACCTCGATACTTTTAGTTCGGCTAAGGAGTTACAGCAGAAGATAGAGTACTATCTGAAGCATGAAAAAGAGCGCCGACTGTTAGCTTTACGGGGACTACGAACTACAATGCGAAACCATACTTTCACCGCACGTTTGCCCCATTTGCTGAATGTGATTGCTTCACGTGTATGAAATCTATACCGGGATAAAGGAGCGAGAATGATGAACAATAATGAATTTATTATGCCTACACCACCGTTACCTTTGACGCCTCCAGAGGAAGAAAAGCTACGTGGTCGTTTGAGTGGTTTCAAGGGTGGTTATGATGAGGGCTATTTACGGGGGCGACTTGCGATTTTGAATGATCGACCAGAAGAAGTATTTCCTGTGCGGAATATTCATGTCATGTATGTCGCTTCTGGCAAAGGATATCCTTATTCCCCGTTGGACGATGCGGTTCTTCATGCTCTGCAAAAATTAGCAGCTCATGTCACGGTTACGGATGTGCGTCAAAACCTAGGAGAGCTAGCCGCAGCGCAAAGACCGGATCTGGTACTCGTGCTGGACGGTATGGATTTACCGCTTGAGCAGATCGCTGTTCTTCGGGCTAGTGGGATCAAGACAGCCATTTGGCTTACAGATGATCCTTACTACACAGATTTTACGATCAAGATTGTGGCGCACTATGATTATGTGTTTACTCTTGAACGTAATTGTATCGATTTCTACCGGGGACTTGGCTGCCCAGAAGTACATTATCTTCCCTTTGCCGCTCACCGGGAGCATTACCGTCCTACTACAACGCGTTCGCCTGTGAATAGAGAAGTTAGCTTTATTGGCTCTGCCTATTGGAATCGGGTCAACTTCTTCCGTGAGATTCTTCCTGACCTGATGAACTATAACACGGTAATTAACGGCATCTGGTGGGATCGTCTGCCTGAGGCTCCTCAATACGGAGACCGAATAGAGATTGGCAAATGGATGTCGCCACAAGAGACTGCAGTAACTTACAGTGGCTCCAAAATCGTAATTAATCTACACCGTTCGCACATAGATGAAGTAGTTAACAATAATACCCTCTCGATTTCGGCGGTTTCTCCTAATCCGCGTACTTTTGAAATCGCAGCATCGGGTACATTGCAACTGTGTGATGCGAGAGATGATTTGAGCTCTTTCTACAAGCCAGATGAAGAAATCGTGACCTTCACAAGCCCTCGAGAAATGATGGACAAAATCCGTTATTACTTGACACATGAGGAGGAACGTCGTGAGATTGTACTGCGCGCTTTTGAACGGACATTGAAGGATCACACGTATATCAAACGTCTGGACCAGTTGTTGTCCGTTATTTACAGTTAGATTTGTTTTTGAACAAAAATTTAGAAATGTGTGTTTATCAGGGGACAGGTGTCGTGCCGGCATCTGTTTCTCCGCGATATACTGGAGTACTGTATTTCGGCGTTTGTCTGTAACGAATGATTCGTAATCCTAAGCGAATGCTTCGTAAAACTAAGTGGATGCTTCCGAAGNNGCTTCGTAAAACTTTTAAGGAGGTGAATGGCTGCTCCAGGCCCTCGATAGGGAGCGCCGAAACGCCATGGCCGACAAAGCTACAATCGTACTCTTTTCTCATGTATCTAACACTCGCAGCATTACAGGAGCGGAGAAATTATTATTATTCTTCGCTCGGGAACTTTCTCCGTACTTTAACTGTATTCTCGTTGCGCCCCATGACGGCAAGCTAACCACTCAGGCTCGAAAATGCGGATTAAGTGTACAGTTGCTCTCGATTCCTCTTTTATATGGAATGTATACTCCTTATGCAGGGTTGGAGGCAGATGCTCGTAAATTCCAGGAAAGCAGGGAGTATCACGAATTAACCGACTGGCTGGCCGCCCTGCGCCCGGCGTTTATCATTACAAGCACCTGTGTGCATGCTTTGCCAGCAATGGCTGCCAAGTCACTAGGCATTCCGGTGGTATGGAAAATATCAGAGACGATTACAGACAATGAATATACACCCATTAGTGTAGGGCTGATTCATCGTAATAGTGATNNAGAGATCAGGGAGGGAAAAGTGATTCAGCTTCCCCCTTCTTGGAACGACAACGAGATGATGTTCGAGGCTTGGAGTAAGCTCCGAGGCGAACGGCGGAGAGAGCTACGGGTTCGACCGCAGGAGCAGTTGATCGGTTATATCTCTTCTTATATCAATAAGGAAAAAGGACTGGAGCATTTCGTGAAAATGGCAGTCCTTGTAGCAGCGGTTCATCCGAGTTCGAAATTTCTTGTGATTGGCATGGCTGGTGACAAAAGTTATTATGATCGTTGTGTACGCAAGGTGAAGCTTGAAGGTTTGAGTTCCCGCTTTAAGTTTGTAGATTATGAAGATTGTATTCCTGCCGCTTATTGTGCTATGGATGTGCTGGTCGTTCCCAGTCTAATTCGCGAAGGATTTGGGATGACCGCACTAGAGGGGATGGCTTTTGGCAAGCCAGTCGTTGCCTATGACTCCGGCGGCTTACGGGAGATTCTTCATACGGCAGGCAGTGGTGATTATCTGGTGCCAGCATCGGATATATCCGCATTGGCTGAAAGAGTGAATACCATGCTGGCACAGCCGGGGCTGGCGGAAGCAATAGGCAGTCAGGTGCGTGAGCGCGTTGACGCCGCCTATGGGCCGGTGGCTTACCGGGCTCGCCTTCATGGACTAGCGGAGATGTGGAATCTCCGCTATTGCAGTAAGCCGCCGGTACACGATACAGGCGGCGACTTCGGTGCACNNTGCACCGCTGCCAGGAGATGTCGGCAGTGTTCTCGAACTGCCCGTAGCGTCGTCGGTATCGCCGCACAGCAAGGGCAATCCGAGCCGCGCGGCCCGCAAGCGGCGCGGCAAAGCTCGGGCGCGCCGTCGGAGCGGGCACCCGCTGGTCTTGCGCCGTGCCGCTGCTCGCAAGCGGCGTAAGGGCTCTGTCCGGCGGCGGAGCACCGCCAGGGGCAAGCGCCGCCGTGCCAGCCGAGGAGTCGCAAGGCGCAAAGCGGTATAAATCCCGCTGATTGAGGCCAATTCAGCTAAATGA
>DJUJ01000176.1:6706-7189 GCA_002438345.1 Paenibacillus sp. UBA6285 | reverse complement strand
CTGCGTTGAGGGAAGCCATACCGCATTCATAGTGCCCAACAACGATAACTTCCTCAGCATCAAGTTCATATAACGCAACCATGACACTACGCATAACACTACCAAAGGGCTGAGAAATAACCGCTCCGGCATTTTTGATGATTTTGACATCACCGTTCTTAAAGTTCATAGCTTTTGGTAGTAGTTCAACCAGACGGGTATCCATACAGGTGATAATCAACATTTTTTTATCTGGATAGCGACTTGTTAAATAAGCTTCGTAATCTTTATTTTCAACAAAACTTTTATTAAAGTTAATAATATCGGAAACATGGCTCATAGCTGTTCTTCCTCCCTAAAATCACTGAATTGTACTTACATTACGCATATCTCTTACCAGGATGTTGTTGCCGTAAATCTGTGAATCACTGTCTAGCTTAAAGGAAGAGAAACGTTCCTCGGCATCGAGTCGCATCTTGTTTTCATAAAAAATTTCCTGCTGGC
>DJUJ01000176.1:0-6606 GCA_002438345.1 Paenibacillus sp. UBA6285 | reverse complement strand
ACTTCCGAAACAATTAGTAACACATTAATCCCGTCACACCCGCAGCCTTCCGTATCATAAAAGAGCTTGAAAAATCCTGGCTGATTTTCAAGCTTTTCCTTCAACTTCCTTTCTGCGAGAGGTGTAACTTGAATCATCATAGCCTGTTCACGCTCCTTCAAATTTTGTGCGAAGCAAGTCCTGCTTCTTATGTAACCCGTTGAATAATTTAAATTAGAGATGTAATCTCTGAAGTTGATTATACTCATTCAAAAAAGTATCATCAAGAGGAGTCAGCAAAACAGAGAAAGCAGGTGTAATAAAATGGAACAGCAAGTAAAGGAACAGTGGGAGAAATTTAGCGAGTTATTATCAAAAATAAGTGGATATTCAGAGGCCATAGAATTACTTCACTGGGATTTACGCACCGGTGCGCCGCGTAAGGGAGTAGAGGTTCGTTCGGGTACGATAGGGATGCTAAGTGGAGAACTGTTCAGACTNNTACCCAGCTAACTCATGATCAGAAGAAGATCGTTACCGATTGCCGTAAAGAATATGAGCGCAGCAAGAGCATCCCTTCCAAAAGATTTGAGGAGTACGCTGTCCTGTCCGCACATTCCCAAACCATCTGGGAAGAAGCCAAGGAGAATAATGATTTTGCCACTTTTGAGCCTTACTTAAGCAAGATAGTTGCGATGAAACAAGAGTTTATTGATTATTGGGGTGTAAAAGGGACTCGATACGATACGCTTCTTGATATGTATGAGCCTGATCTTACTGTAGAAAAAGTGGATGAAGTATTCAGCCGCCTGCGTAGCCGCTTGGTTCCATTGGTAGAGGCTATTGCTGCTTCACCTAATAAGCCGGACACAAGTTTCTTACAGCAGATCTTCCCAAAAGAGCAGCAGGAAAAGTTCGGCAACTTTATTCTAGAGCAAATGGGCTACGATTTTGACGCAGGCCGTCTAGATGAGAGTGTGCATCCTTTTGCTACGGGATTGAATCCAGGCGACGTTCGAATTACGACTGCTTATCTGCTTGATAATGTGACTAGTGCCATATTCAGTTCACTGCATGAAGGTGGACATGCGCTTTATGAACAAAATATCAGCAAGGATTTTGTTGGAACACCATTGGCACAGGGAGCGTCGATGGGGATTCATGAATCTCAGTCGAGACTATGGGAGAACATGATCGGACGTAGTCGTGCTTTCTGGCAACGTTATTACGGTGATCTTCAACAGCAATTCCCTGAGCAGTTTGCAAATGTGGAGTTGGAAGATTTCTACCGGGCGATCAACAGCGTGGAAAACTCTTTTATTCGTATCGAAGCAGATGAGCTTACATACAATCTGCACATTATAGTGCGTTATGAGATCGAGAAGCTTATTTTTAATGGAGGACTTTCTGTAGAAGATCTGCCTCAGGTTTGGAATGCTAAATATCAAGAGTATTTGGGTATTACTCCGCCTACTAACGCTCTTGGTGTGTTGCAGGATGTCCATTGGTCCGGTGGGGATTTCGGATATTTTGCTTCCTACTCCTTAGGTAATATGTACGCTGCACAAATTCTGAATACACTTCGCAAGGAGCTGCCGGAGTTTGATGAGTTAATTGCTGCAGGGAACCTACTTCCTATTAAAGAATGGTTAACGGATAAGATCTATCGTTTCGGAAATAGCTTGACCCCTTCCCAAATCATTGAACAAGTAACTGGCGAACCACTAAGCCCAGATTATTTAGCTGATTATTTAGAAGAGAAGTATACGGAGATTTACAAGCTGTAATCAAGTAGGGTACGCGTGGTATAATAGAAAGAAAGCTTAGACGGAAGGATATGGATATGGCAAATACTCACACCTACAGCCGGAGAGAAGAAGTCGCGAATGCGATTACGCACGGGATTGGAACGGTATTAAGCGTGGCTGCACTTGTGCTGCTTGTTGTTTTTGCAAGTCTGAAAGGAACGACATGGCATGTGGTCAGCTTCTCCATCTATGGAACGACAATGCTGCTTCTGTATCTTAATTCAACACTAGTGCATAGTCTCAAAGAGGGTAAGGCGAAGGATTTGTTCGAATTTTTCGATCATTCCGCTATTTATCTGTTTATTGCAGGCACATATACACCCTTTTTGTTAGTAGCTATTCGGGGTACACTTGGATGGAGCTTATTCGGCGTTATTTGGGGAATCGCAGTGTTTGGCGTTTTCTTCAAGGCATTTTTTGTTAAAAAGTTTCTGTTCATGTCCACCATATTCTACATCGCCATGGGGTGGCTGATTGTAATCGCCTGGAATCCTCTTTCGGCTGTTGTAGCAGACGGTGGTATGATCCTGCTGATGGCTGGTGGGGTGCTCTATACATTAGGTACGGTTTTTTATGTGTGGAGAGGGTTTCCGTACCATCATGCGATTTGGCATATATTTGTCCTTGCAGGTAGTGTTACACACTTCTTCGCCGTATTGATTTATGTACTGCCGATCCAATAATTTCAAACGGATTTTCTTTGGAAATATGGGATTTTTAATAAAGAAAGAGATGACAAGTAAAAATGCTTGACATCTCTCTTTCTTTTAGGTATCATAAGGGACATTGTGAAGGTGTAAAGTGTTTTTCCTTGACGAAGGGAGTGCCCTTAATGAGTCAGGAGAATAGGCTCGAGAAAACGAATCGTATCAATTTGCTTTTTGCCTTCTATGAACGACTGCTTACAGATAAGCAGCAAACGTTTCTTAAATATTATTTTCACGATGATTTTTCCTTGGGAGAAATCGCCGCTGAATTTGAAATCAGCCGCCAAGCCGTTTATGAACATATTAAACGGGCGGAGCAAGTCTTAGAAAATTATGAAGAAAAACTTGGTTTATTAGTGAAGCATGAGAGTCGTACCAAATATTTAGAAGAACTGCGCAGACTGCCGGAGAATGGGATGCTGCCTGAGCAATATAAACTTCGGTTCGCGGAGATCGTGGATCGCTTGCAGAGGTTAGAGTAGCATGAAGGGAGAAATCTGCATATGGCGTTTGAAGGTTTAACCGGAAGATTGCAGAATGTGTTCAGCAAGCTGCGCGGTAAAGGTAAAGTATCCGAAGATGACGTAAACGAAGCTATGCGCGAAGTACGGCTGGCCCTTCTGGAAGCCGACGTTAACTTCAAGGTAGTTAAAGAATTCGTAGCTAAGGTGAAAGAAAAGTCTATTGGCAAAGAAGTCATGGACCGCTTTACTCCTGGTATGGTCATTATCGACATCGTTAACAAGGAACTAACCGAGCTGATGGGCGGAAGCCAAGCGAAGCTGGCGAAGTCGAACAAGCCACCGACCATTATTATGATGGCGGGTCTACAAGGGGCGGGTAAGACAACCACTTCGGGTAAGCTGGCCAAGCTCTTACAGAAGGGTAATCATCGTCCATTGCTCGTTGCGGGAGATATTTATCGCCCGGCTGCGATCAAACAGCTTCAGGTGCTGGGAGAACAGATTAAAGTTCCAGTGTTCACGCTAGGTGATCAGACTAGTCCGGTAGAGATTGCCAGACAAGCTGTACAACATGCGAAGGATAACGGACTTGATTATGTAATTATTGATACTGCAGGCCGCCTGCATATTGATGAAGAACTGATGGAAGAACTGAAGCAGATTCGGGGCGTTGTAAATCCTGACGAAGTACTTCTTGTTGTAGATGCAATGACCGGGCAAGACGCCGTAAACGTAGCCGAGAGCTTTAATAAGCAGCTTGAGCTTACGGGGGTTGTATTGACGAAGCTCGACGGCGATAGCCGTGGTGGTGCTGCACTGTCTGTCAAAGCTGTTACTGGTTGCCCGATCAAATTCGCTGCGTTAGGTGAGAAGATCGACGCACTGGAGCCGTTTCATCCGGAACGAATGGCATCGCGGATTCTGGGCATGGGCGACATGCTGTCGCTGATTGAAAAAGCCCAGGCGAACATTGACACTGACAAAGCTAAGGAAATGGAACGTAAGATGCGTAATGCAGAATTTACGTTTGATGATTTCCTTGAGCAGATGGATCAGGTGAAGAAGCTTGGCCCGATTGATCAAATTCTTGATATGCTGCCTGGCATGAACAAAGCTAAGGGCATTAAGGACTTGAAGGTTGACGACAAGCAAATGGGCCGCGTTGAAGCCATAGTTCATTCTATGACTAAGTCGGAGAAGCAACAGCCTGAGATCATCAACCATAACCGTCGCAAGCGTATTGCTACTAGTAGTGGAACCTCGGTCGCTGAGGTTAACCGCCTCATCAAGCAATTTGATGAGATGCGTAAGATGATGAAGCAATTCTCCGGTATGATGGGCGGAGGAGGCAAGGCCTCCAAGAAGAACGCCATGAAGCAGCTTAAAGGCCTTGGTGGAAAAGGGATGAAGTTCCCTTTTAAATGATCTAGGTGCTCTAATATATCGAAACTATTATAAGGAGGTGATTTTTCGTGGCAGTACGTATTCGTCTGAAAAGAATGGGAGCGCATAAAGCGCCTTTCTATCGTGTAGTGGTTTCCGATTCCCGGTCCCCTCGTGACGGTCGTTTTATCGAGGAAATCGGTTATTATAATCCGATTGAACAACCGGCAGTAGTTAAGATCGATGAGGAAAAAGCTCTTAAATGGCTTCAAACAGGTGCGCAAGCATCTGATACCGTCCGCAACTTGCTTTCCAAAGCAGGCGTGATGAAGAAGTTTCATGAGCTTAAGCAACAGAAATAATGACTGATTGCGAGGGTCCTCTATGGAAGAATTAGTTGGAGTAATTGCTAAGGCTTTAGTGGATCATCCGGAAGATGTGACGGTACGAGCGGTGGAGAAGGAACACCTAATTGTCTATGAACTGTCCGTACATCCTGATGATGTAGGGAAGGTCATTGGCAAGCAAGGAAGGATCGCTAAGGCGCTCCGCACAGTAGTCACATCTGCAGCAGTCAAGAGCGATAAACGCGTAACTGTAGATATTTTATCTTAAATGATGCGTACAATGAGGGGCTAGGGATAGTATATCCCGGCTCCTTTTTGTTCAAATATATAGATGAAGCTTGTAAAGGAGAGGGTTATATGACAGAAGAATTAACCGTAGGCAGACTTGTGAATACACATGGTATTCGCGGGGAGGTTAAAGTATTATCCCATACCGATTTCCCTGATGTTCGTTTTGCTGCAGGTAAGAAGCTGCTGGTTATCCCCGCAGATGGCAGTTCTAAATTCGAAGTAACTGTAGAATCCGCTCGTGAGCACAAGGGTATGTTCATCGTTAAGCTCAAGGGGTATACGAACATCAACGAAGTGGAAAAGTATAAAGGTAGTCTCCTGAAGGTTCCAAGCAATGATTTGGTTGATCTGCCTGAGAACGAATACTACTTCCACCAAATCGTTGGTTGTGAGGTATACACGGATGAAGAGGGAAGCCAGCCGCTTGGTACCATTACGGAGATCCTACAGCCAGGTGCGAATGACGTGTGGGTTGTTAAGCCTGCAAAAGGACAAGACATCCTTATTCCTGTAATCAATGATGTAGTGCTGAATGTGGACATTGAGGCCAAACGAATTACTGTTCATTTGATGGAAGGGCTATTGCCATGATGAGAATTGATGTGCTTACGCTGTTTCCAGAAATGTGCGAAGGCGTATTTAGCACAAGTATTCTTGGCAAAGCTCGTGAAAAAGGAATCGTATCCTTAAATGCTGTGAACTTCCGTGATTTCTCGGGAAATAAGCACAATAGTGTAGATGATACACCGTATGGCGGCGGTGGGGGCATGGTACTCAAGCCTGATCCGATTTTTGCTGCAGTAGAGCATGTACTCGGTATTACACCAATTAAGGATGACAACGATAGTTCAGATAAAGCCGTATCTGTTAAGCCGCGTATAATCCTTATGTGCCCGCAAGGAAAAACCTACAATCAGAAGATTGCAGAGGAGCTGGCACAGGAACAGCATCTGATCTTCATATGTGGGCACTATGAGGGATATGATGAGCGCATTCGTGAGCATCTGGTAACAGATGAATTGTCAATCGGAGATTACGTGTTAACTGGCGGAGAGTTGCCTGCGTTGACGGTTATAGATTCCGTAGTTCGGCTGCAGCCGGGAGCACTTGGAAATGAAACATCTGCGATATCCGACTCCTTCAGCACAGGGTTGCTGGAATATCCACACTACACACGGCCTGCTGAGTTTCGCGGCTGGAAGGTACCGGATATTTTGCTGAGTGNNTGGCGGAGGGAGCAGGCGCTGTTGCGCACGTTGGAACGTAGATCGGACCTGCTTGAGACTGCAGAACTTACGTTGAAAGACAAGAAGACACTGGAACGTCTAAGAAATGCAGACAACCCGGAGTGATAATTTAATGAAACAGGTATATCTGACGTCTTTTTAACGTATCTTACGTTAAGGAGGCGTTTTTGTTATGCATACTTGAGAACAAATAAATCAAAAGTTTTCAAATTAAAATGAGCATATGTGCGTTGAAAGCTTCTTTTTAGGGTAATGAATAGAGGTGCCGCACTAATATATGCAGCTTATGATACAGCAAGCTTAACTATTGAAGGGAATGAACTGAAGTGACTACGAAAACGCGTGAAGAATTCAAGCCTAACGTGGACACAATCCACAAG
>DJUJ01000054.1:29568-40003 GCA_002438345.1 Paenibacillus sp. UBA6285 | reverse complement strand
CTTTTATTTTGGTAACTTCACCGATTGAAAACAAGTTTTCCATTTAAGTCCCTCCTTCGTTACATTGTCCATCCCCATCCTTGACTCTCTCCTAAGGGGAGACTTTATGATCATTATAAAGAAAGTCCCCTAAGAAAGGAAAGTGTATCAACATGTCTGAGGTTATCTATAGAGAGATTATGAAGGACGATTATGACCGCATCAAACAATTAATTGATGAAGCATTCGGTATCCATGACCTTGTTCAAGATAAACAATTTTTAGATATTATATTGAACCTATATTTGCAAAGCTGTATTCTGGGTAGTTCTTTCAGCAAAGTCGCTGTAAAAGACAACAGAGTCATTGGTATTATTCTGGGCAAAGCCCAAAAGGATAAACATCGCTTAGCCAAAACCCATAATCTTTTAAGTCTTGCGAATACCTTCATCAAAATCATCACGGCAAATAAAAAAAATAAAAAATCCGCTAAAGAACTAGCGAGGGTTCAACATACGTATAAAGAGATTATTCAAGGAAAAGAAGACGATTTCCAAGGTTATATCGAGTTGTTCATTGTATCTGAGGAATCTAGAGGTCTTGGTGTGGGAAAAACGCTGATGCAACATTTGTCTAATTACATGAGAAGTATGGATGTAGATTCGATCTACGTGTATACAGATAACAGATGCAACTATGGTTTTTACGAAAGTCAGAACTTTAAGCGGCTGAACGAAAAAGAAATCTATCTGGATTCCATCCAGAATAAACTTCTTATTCTTCTATATGGTCATCATGTTAAGTAACGATTGCAAGCTTACTTCAAGTAAACAAAAGGCGTTCAATCACCGTTGAATGATTGAACGCCTCACGATTAGTATCCTCAGCTTGAGGGCATAGGATGCTTTTCGTCATACATAAAATATTACGTTATAGATAGCTCGATTAGGACGTTCTATTTACTCGTTAATGTAAGTGTTGACTCGGTTTTGAATCAGCTTGCTGACGTCTTCCACGGATTTCTGACCGCTCATATACGAATCAAACTCTTCAATTGCAATTGAAACGACCTTCTGATCACTAGATAAATTCCTACTCGCTCCATCTAATAGCTGATGTAATTCTTGGATCTTGCTTTCTACAGTCTCAGCATCAAACTTCTGCTCTAGAAGAGGTAGTGTACCCGCTACTGCCTGCTGCTTAGCATCATTAAGCTGTTTCTCCACAACGCCCTTATGCATCGCAAAGCCTTGTACCACTGGTGAAGATTGCATGTCCTCGGAAAGCATGAACTTAATAAATTTCCAAGCTTCATCTTGAACCTTAGATTTGCTGTTAATGCCTAAAGTGAAGTATGACTTAAATGGAGTTCCGTTATATTTTCCATTGACTGTTGGATTTTGATATAGTTTAAGCTTTGGATCAAGGACTTGAGACAGGCCTGAAATTGGATCGAAAAGGTTAGCTTTGTTGAACAAAGTTTTGGAATAGTCGTACGAAAATTCAGCTTTAAGTACGCCCTCATCATACATCGATTTGATTTGCTTCATCATGTCTCGAAACAGATCGGAATCAAAATTAGCTTGACCTTGATCAATGAGCTTATCATAATTTGCTTCTATATACTCCGCCAACATTTGAATCGGGAATAGATTAACAAATGCCACATAATCCTCACCCACTTGTTCCTTAAGCTTCTTTGAAATTTCTTTAAACCCATCCCATGTCCAGGTCTTATCATCGATTTCAATATTAGCTTGTTCTAACAATTCTGTATTGCCAGTAAGTGCGTCGATGACAAATGAGAATGGCATTGCATACAAACCATCACCATTCTGAGAGTTTTTAAAGATATTCTGATAGTACTGATTTCGATCAAATTCAGAATCCTTGTCCATTAGATCATAGAAATTAGTCAGCATGTTCTTGGCGACATATTTGTCCTGTGGTAGATCGTTCATTACGATGATATCTGCCCCTTTGCCAGACATCATCTGTGTGCTCACCGTTTGAACATATTTCTCAACATCACTCTTTGAGAATGCTTCACTCGATGTACCTTCCTCCGTTTGAGGTCTAGCTAGATACTCTTTGATTTCAATTTGTATATCTGGGCGAATTTTTTTATATTGCTTAACCGCCTCATCTAAATAAGGAGTTACCGCCATGGTCGCAATCTCAATCGTTTTGCCATCCTGACCTGATTGTTCATTAGATGATCCTCCTGCACCTGATCCCACGCTACTGCTAGAGCACCCCGATAATACGACTATCATTGCTAATAAGGCTAATACCCATCTTTTCAAATTCATTCATCCCCTTCAATATACTCTGATTCTATTACCTTCCTGCAGTGGTTCACTTGATTCAATAATGATCTCATCATCAGGACTTAATCCGCTCACAGCTACAACCTCATCCTCGGTTGAATCACCTGTTATAATATAAGCTTTGCGTGCATTAAACGTATTGCCGAGTGAGCTTTTCTTCTCCTCAACTACATAGACATAGCTTCCGGTTGTATCTTTATGAATCCATTTCTTTGATAACACATAACCTTTTTCATTTGACTCCTTCTTTATATCTAGACTGACTTGTTCGCCGCCTTGAAGACCATCATCGGAGACGGAAACGACAACCTTATAACTGGATTCGTCGGATGAATCTTCACTGTTCTCTTTAGATGTAGCTTTAATCTCTTGAATTATACCGTTAACCAATTTATTGTCTTTCGCCAATCGAACAGAAACCTTAGATCCAATCTCGAATAATGCCGTATTGTCCGAATCGACAGCAAATGAAAATTCAAAGCCCTTGCCACTATCCATTAAGGTCAGGATTTTCCCCCCTTGTGAAGAATTCATGCTATCCTCTGCTGTAATCTTTGTGATTTTTCCGTCAAAAGGGGCAGTCAGCTTTTGTTTATCCGCTTTTTCTTTACGCAGCTTATTCAACTTTCTTTGCGCCATTGCAAGATCCATATTATCCAGTTCAAGAGCTCGCTCAGCCTTGGCAATCACTTGCTCATCACCACCTATCAAAGCATTAAGCATATCCTCCTCCAGAATCTCCCGATTTAGCTGTTGTTTCTTAAGTGCCGTTTCCTCTTGGTATATCTGCTCATCCAGACCTGAGCTGTCGAATGTCACGAGCTGTTGCCCCTTCTTAACCTCATCATTCTCTTTTACATGAACCTTCACAATTTTAGAGCCAGCCTCATTCAACAAATCCACCTGCTTTCGAGGTGTTAAGACTCCACTCCCTTTAACATGATGAACTAATGATTTGGAGGTAAGCTTCTCCGTAATTCCTTTGGGCAGCGTCATCGTTTCGAGTGTGCTGCTAAAGAAAGTCAAACCAGCCAATATCGCAAAGAACAATACAAACAAAGCAGCCGTTAATCGTTGTCGCTTAGATGTGCTTGTCATCTCATTTCCCCTATCCTTTAATTCCAGAAAGCTCTATGCCCTCAATAAAATACCGTTCCGCCAAAAGAAACAAGAGAATCATAGGCGTCATATACAAGACCGCAGCCGCAAAGGATACCCCAAGCGCATCTTCCTGCAGACGAGATAGAAAAATGGACAAGGGCTGCAAAGAGGCATCCTGTAGAAAGATTAGTGGCTGCTCCACCATATTCCAGTAATCTGCAAACAGCAGAACAACAAGCGCTGCCATACCAGGTTTCACCATAGGCAGGACAATCCTGATGAAGGAACGGAAATAGCCTGCTCCATCCATTTGGGCAGCTTCCATATAAGCAGTTGGAATTTGGAGCATAAATTGTCTGAGCAGGAACACACCAAACGCCGCAAATATCCCTGGTAATATAATAGAGCTCGGACTATTAATAAGCCCCAATCGATCAGATATGATATAATTCGGCACAAGTGTGACCTGAAACGGCATGAGCATGGTTATCAAATACACAATAAATAATGGCTCTCTGCCAGGAAATCGCAGCTTGGCAAATGCAAATCCCGCTAATGTCGCCACTACGACCTGGCCTATAATGATTGGAAACACCATAAATACAGAATTCCAAAACATACGAAGAAATTGCGAGGTTGAAATAAGCACCTTATAAAATTGCTCTAGCGAAACCCAATCTGGAGTCAGCTTCAAATTCACAAAGTCATTCATCTGTGTTTTACCCAACATGCCGTAATTCAGCATAATTTCCTTCTCCGTCATCAAGGAGCTTACCATTGTCAGTACAACAGGAAATAACATTACAAGCGCGATTACGGTTAAGAAGATAGTAAGCAGCAGTGTTCTTATCTGTCTCTTGTTCATTTACACACCTCCCTTTACTCCATAAACGAACGGAACTTATGTTCAACTCGGAAGAGCATCAACACAATGACTAGAATGCAGAGCACCATTAAAAAAGCAGCAGCCGACAGCTTCTGAATATCGAGCGATAGGAACATATTGTTCATATAGTGCTGAAGCATGTAGATGCTGTCATGTGGATAGTCACCCGCAACTAAATAGATTTCCCGAAATACCTTGAATGAGTTCAGAATCGACATCAGCATAACTAAAAACCCTGTTGGTATTAAATAAATCAAGGTGATCTGGAGCTTACGAGCCCAGCTTGCGCCTTCCAGGCTTGCTATCTCATAGTATTGATCAGGAATATTTTGCAACCCGGCCAAGAATAGAACCACATTATAGCCAATGTTTTTCCATACATAGATAAAAATAATGACACCTTGCGCCCACTCTGATTTCATCCAATCGATTCGCTCAATTCCAACCCACTCCAATACATGATTGAAAAAACCATTCCAATCGAATAGGATCTGCCATACGAGCACAATTGACGCTACTGGAACAACCAGTGGTAGCACATAAGAGGTGCGCAGCCAATTTCGAAAGAAGACTCGTTTGTTAAGCAGCATGGCAAGAGTAAGTGACAATAGAATAAGGATCGGAACGCCAATAATAGTGAACCAGAATGTATTCCCCGCCGCCTTTTGAAAGGACGAACTTGCTAATAGGCTTTGGTAATTGGCAAGCGATAATCCTGCCTCACCGCTTGGATTCTCAAATGAAAATACAACACTTTGACCAAACGGAATCAAATAAAATAGCGCAAAACCAATCAAACTCGGAGCAAGAAAGCAGAACGCCACAAGAATCTCCTTGCGAGCCAAATATGAAATTCTCACAGCCTCTCCCTCCTTTCGAGCTTGTTCCATACAAGCAGAATGAAACATATTTACCGTACAAATAACTATTCTATAGATCAGCTTCGGTATTAATTTGGAGTAATTGTGGAAAAAGTATGGAAAAGCCCGCTTGAAAGAGCAACTTTGTTAGAATAATAGATGAATCGGTTAGGAGGTCTGTTGATGAAGAGCTATCAAATCGCAATCGTTGAAGATGATTGTCATATAAGAGATATCGTTGAGACTTATTTACAGAAGGAGGGCTATAGAACTATATCGTTAGGTTCAGCAGAAGAAGCGCTCATGCTATGGAACACAGAGCGCCCGGATATGTGGATTCTAGATATTATGCTACCAGGTATGAATGGCTATGAATTCTGCAAGCAAATTCGCAAGGAAGCCGAAGTTCCAATTATTATGATCTCTGCTCGTGATGAAGAAGTAGATAAGATACTTGGACTTGAGCTTGGAGGCGATGATTATTTAACTAAGCCTTTCAGCCCACGTGAGCTGGTCGCACGAGTGAATCGTTTATTCCATCGGCTTAACTCACTTACTGAAAAGTCAGAACAGAATATAGTCTTTTCAAAATCAAACGACCTCATCATCGATGAGCTTCGTCTAGTATTAGATAGTCGTCTGGTGTACTGGAAATCTAAAGAGATTGAAATGACGCTAAAAGAATTTTCATTGCTTCATACCTTAGCAGCGCAGCCGAATCGTGCTTTTTCGCGCAATGAGTTGTTAACATTAGTGTGGGGTGATGACTATTTCGGTAGCGATCGAGCGATTGACGATTTAGTCAAAAGACTTCGCCGTAAAATGGAAGACCTGCCTCTTGAAACCGTTTGGGGCTATGGTTATCGAATGCGAGTGGATGGAGTGAAGACATAACATGAAACTAATCTATAAGCTTCATTTATCATTTGGAATATTACTGGTGTGCGTACTCGTGCTTACAGCTACATTCGTTTATCCCCTGCTATTGGACACGCTAATCGATAATCAAAGAGAAGAACTAAGATCACAAGGCAATGCAATGATGGAGTTGGTCAATTCGTTACCTGTTCAAAACCTAACACCGACTCAGTCATCATCAGCAGCAGTTATCACACAGCCGGCTCAAGAGATTAATAGATCAATAGATGCGTTACTCATAGAACCGAATCATAATATATTGTTTAGTACAATGACAGAAGTGCAGACAAAGTCATGGTTACCGCTCATTGAACAGTACTCAACTCACAATCAGCAGGGTTTATGGGAAAATGGACAGGAGAAATATATTGTTGAGACCTTAACTTCTAATCCACAGAGTCTTGATCCAGCTAGTGCTGTATCCCCAGCCACACTTGTCTTGTCTACACCGCTAAGCAAACTGAAATCATATCAATCAGAGCTATTTACAAGAACGATGTTCATTATGGTAATTGGGGGAATTATTGCCTTTGGCCTAAGTTTATTTATTACCAAACGTCTCGTTACTCCCCTAGAGAAATTAAAGCTTGAGCTCAAAAAAGTTGAAAAACGCCATTTTGATGAGGTGCAGCTCATTCAAACTGGCGGAGAAATTGGTGAGGTAGCCCAAAGTGTCCATCATCTCGCTGGAGAGCTTAAGCAATACCATCATGCTCAAAGGCAATTTTTCCAGAATGCTTCTCATGAGCTTAAGACCCCACTAATGACTATTCAAGGTTATGCTGAGGGAATTCGAGATGGTATTTTCACCGGGGATCGTGCTGACAATGGTCTCGATGTAATCTCGAGCGAATGTGAACGACTTAAGGGAATTGTCACAGAGATGATCTTGTTAGCCAAGCTTGAAAGCGAAGATGGTATTTTCGATCAAGAAGAAGTGTCGGTTGAACAATTAATCGATCAAACCGTCGATCGAATACGTCCATTAGCTATTAATGAGGAAGTTGACATCAAGGTAAAGTACGAAGTTGATAAGCCGAGCAAACTTCATATTGATGGGGATTCGGAAAAACTCTTACAAGCAGTACTAAATATTATGAGCAATGCGATCAGACATGCAGCACAAGCCGTGTATATAGAAATTTCGGAGCAGGATGGACAAGTGCAGATCGATGTCATTGATGATGGTGAAGGTATTGCTAATCATTTACTGCCTCAGCTATTTCAGCGTTTTATCAAAGGTAAGAATGGAGAAACGGGACTTGGACTCGCCATTTCACGTGCAATAGTTGAACGGTGCGATGGTACTATATCCGCTCATAACGGAGATCATGGTGGAGCTATATTTCGAATGAGCTTTCCTTCGAGATAAATGTCATTCTGGTACCCATAGACTGGACACTTAGAAAACAGGTGTTCAGTCTGTGGGTATCTTTTTGTAATGTCATCGAATCGAATACGAATTCTTTCTATGATGCCGCCACACAGCTCCATACTTTGCATGACTTTTTTGGCAAAGAGCCAAAGTCACCTTCCACGATTTCTGCAACATTATATTAGAAAAATGCTACTGCCTTTCCTGGTCCACCAATTGCTGCTGAGCGAGACGAATCATTTCGCGGACCATCGATCCACCAATTTTACCGCCAATCTGACCCACTGATTCTGTGCTCAAATGGCCATTTAGACCGTGCTCCAATGGGACACCAAGTTCTTTTGCGACTTCGTATTTCACATCATCAGGCCGCTCCTGATCTACATCATAACCCTCGCGCCGCATCACCTCGGCTTTAAACATTTGCATTCCGCGGCTGACTCCCGGCACTGCATATTTCCTGTTTCTTCTAGACATTCCTTATCCCCTCCGCAACATGTTTTAAGTAACATACCCGGAAAACGGAACCTCCACCCTTATTGATTTACTCCGATTATTTCCAAGCAGGGCGCTGTTGTGTCTTCAATTCTGTATATCATAGACACAGCTATTGTAACGCGGCATTCGTAGCACGTAGGGTTATCGCCCAAAATAAAAGAGCTACAGCACTAACAGAAGCTCCAAGCCAACATACCCCGTTCCAGCCATAGTGTGAATATATTTGAGTCGAAGCAATTGAGCCGGTAGCACTTCCAATGGAGTAAAAGACCATATACCCTGCAGTGAGTCGACTACGCGCCTCCATACGTAATGCAAAAATTATACTTTGATTTGTAACATGCACGGCCTGCACAGCCAAATCAAGAAGAACAATACCAATGACCAAAGCCAACAGCGACCGCTCCGTAAAACTGATAAACCACCATGATATCAACAATAGAAGCAAAGCTATGCCTGTCGTTCTCTGTCCATAACCCCGATCAGCTAGCTTTCCCGCCCGTGCAGCAGCTAATGCTCCCACGATTCCTGCAAGACCAAATGCCCCAATTACAGTATGCGAAAGTGATAATGGTGGAGCACTAAGAGGCAAGACCACAGAAGTCCACAGAATACTGAAAGCAGTAAAAATCAACAAAGCCAGAATAGCGCGGATACGTAATACTCTCTCTTGTACAAACAACATAAACACCGATCTAAGCAGCTGAGAGTAAGACAGTGATCTTACCTCACGTTCCACATTTGGCAACACCCTAAATAATGTACACACCATAAAAAGCACTAAAGCAGCAGAAACAAGGTATACGGAACGCCATCCTGCAAGATCTGTAAGTATTCCTGAAATGGATCGTGCAAGAAGTATACCAATCACAATTCCACTTGTGACCATGCCCACGATTCGTCCCCGTTCGGCAGGGGCAGCCATTGTCGCCGCGAACGCAACAAGCGTCTGCGTTACAACGGCAAGTAGTCCCACTGAGGCCATACCTACGAATAGTATCGTGCTGGAAGAAGCAGTGCTAACGATAATCAGAGCCACCACAGATAATAACATTTGGCCGATAATCAGGCGGCGCTGATTCAGTAAATCCCCCAGTGGTACGAGCAGTAACAGTCCCACTGCATAAAAAATCTGAGTGATAGTAATGAGAATACCAATGCTTGAGTAATCAATACCAAATTCTCTCGACAAATGATCGAGTAACGGTTGTGCAAAGTAGATGTTTGCAACAGACATCCCACAGGCCACTGCAAACAAAAGCGTCATATAACGTGACATGGAAGAACCATGGATAGAATCAGATGGGTTACGCATCTCCCGTGACGAATGCACCTTAACAGCAGCGATAACTTCTACTTTCTCTTTAATCCCCTCCATTTTGTACGTCCTTTCTCTATTAAATTTAAATTTCAAGCATAATACTATATCGATCGGTATGTTATTATGTTCAGTAAATTTATCTCACAAAATAATTGATGTCAATATAAATATTTACATCGGGAGAATACTCCGACCTTCATTTGACAATATAAACGGCTAGTTGTAGCATTATAATATACTGTTCGGTAAGTAATAATAAAAATTAAATGTTCTGAACCATTTATCCGTTAAGAAAAATCCAAATGTAATGAGGGGTGTTAATAATGGGACGAAACCGCGAATTTGATGAAGAAAAAGTATTAGAATCAGCTATGGAACTATTTTGGGAGAAGGGGTATGAGGCCACCTCATTAAGCGATTTAACTTCCAGAATGAGGATTCAACGCCCCAGTATATATTCAGCTTTTGGAGACAAGAAAGAATTATTCGAAGCTGCGCTACGCAAATACACGATGTCCCATGCTTCTCGTGTTCGAGCCAGACTTCAAAGCAATTTATCCGTAAAAGAAGCCTTTCGCAGTTTTTTTGAAGATTTGGTGGCTGAGGAGTATTCAGATAGTGTCAACCGAGGATGCTTTTGCATCAATACAATGGTCGAACTGGCACCTCATGATGAGAAATTCGAAATTCTTACAAGAGAACATCAAATGTATCTATCGGTCATATTTCAAGAAACCATTGAACGAGGTATACAATCAGGTGAACTCGAGAGTGGTGTAAATGCGAAGGCTTTGTCACAAGCGCTAATCGTATCGTTAATTGGACTTACCGTACTCTTGAAATCTCGTCCAGAGCGATCATTTGTTGATAACGCGATAGCGGTGACACTTACATTGCTTAATTAATTCAGAGTGAGTTCAATTTTAACGAAGCAGCACTCTTGGTTCTATCATTAATAGAGAGTGGGTCGCTCTCTTTCAATGCAACCCTCCCTCTATCCTCTTCAACTATCACCAACCGCCCTACCTCAAATTTTAAAGGCCTTGCACATATAGCGATCCAAGCCAAAGATTATAAAGCAACTATTTCATTTTATATTGACGTTTTAGGGTTCAAGTTAGGTCATTATTGGAGTCTGCCATCCTTTCAAATCAAAGAAGCTTCGAA
>DJUJ01000054.1:29261-29537 GCA_002438345.1 Paenibacillus sp. UBA6285 | reverse complement strand
CTCGCATAGAGATTTTTGATAATGATGCAGTCATTGCCGCTCGCTCAAGGGAAAAAAGCCTTGTCTGAAGAGGATATAGCTCACGGAGCGTTATTACATTTCGCCTTTTACGTGGATAATGTTGATGAAATGTACCAAAAAGCCCTTGCTCATGGAGCAAAGGCTTTTATAGAACCAGCTTCTCTTTCTCTTGGCGAACCGCCTCTCCTGATTAAGAACGCGATCATTCACAGCCCCAATGGAGAAGTTATCGAATTTCTTGAAGAGGTTGACTTT
>DJUJ01000054.1:17830-29214 GCA_002438345.1 Paenibacillus sp. UBA6285 | reverse complement strand
ATATCCAATTACACTACCTCATACAAAGAGGTATCCAAGGCTTGAATAAAGTGCGACCAATCGCCTGTCGTGTACAGCAGAAGCCGATGCATCGCGCGCGTACAAGCTGTATAAAAGAGTTTACGTTCGCTCTCCCGATGATACGTTTGCGTAGAAGCATCGTAGATTAGCACAGCGTCGAATTCTACACCCTTAGCAAGATACGCAGGAATAATTAGTGTTCCCTTCTCAAAGGTGAGCGTCTCCTTCGTAATAAGCCGCAGATTCTCGCCCCCCTGTGCAAGCAACGCTTCATAGGCTTCGCGGCTTTCCGCAGTAGTCTTAGTAATAACGGCAATGGAGTCGAGACCTTCGGCCATAAGCGCCGCAAGATCCTCTTTTATCCGCACCGCCCGCTCCACATCACTACTAGCCTCCACTAGGTGCGGCTTCTTGCCGCCCCTTTCAAAAGGCATGATCTCTTCACTAGGTAGCAGCGCCTTCGTAAACTCCACAATCTCGCGAGTGGAACGATAACTTCGGATTAGACGAAATAGACTCGTTTCCTCTTCACCATAAAGCCGGATCAAAGGAGAATNNGACTGAAATCGCCGAGTACTGTCATGCTGGCGCGGGGAAACAATTGTTTGAGAAACGCGAATTGGAACGGCGAATAATCCTGTCCTTCGTCAATAAATAAATGCCGCACCATTGTATTCGTGCGAGAACCCTCGATAAGCTCTTTTAAATACAGGAATGGGGTCTCATCTTCATAAAACAGTTCGATATGGCTCAACTTTTCCTTGGTTTGCTTACAAATTTCTGACCACTGATCGGGCACTTCGGCCTCACCCGTCATTTTCTGATAAGTGACTTCATCACTAAACAACTGATCATATAGACCAATTGTATCTATGAACTTCAATCGTTTGGCATCCCGTCTCAGCGGTTTGAAGTGCTCCTTCACGATCATGCGACGCAGCAGCTCTTCTTCCTGCAGACTAAAGTCAAAGACATTCTCTTCCCCGTCCTTCTGAATACGAAAATCACCATAGATTTCAAGATACTGCTCTGTAAAATCGAAGACAGCTTCTTCTCGCCGGTACTTCTTAAGCACCTCACTGTAGGCTTCGGCATATTGATCGTTGTCGAGGTAATCGACTTCATCTTGAACCCAGGGTGCTTCCATTTCCTGACGCTCTAGCTTAGTTAACTCGCGCAGCAGCCATTCACGCAGTAAAGCGACGCGATTCGCCAATCGGATAGAGCTGTCGTAGCTGTAAAATTGCAATTTCATTTGCTCCGCAGTAATCAACTCGCGGTCCCGGAAACGGATATTGTGGAAGAGCATACCTTCTTTCCCTAGCCATAACGCGTAGCTTTGGAGAGCATGCAGGAAAGCTTCAGAAGCCTTAAATTGCATTCCCGTTAGTCGTGCTTCATAGCCCTGCGAGGATTGTGACGTCAGTACATATTCAATTTGCTCGAAGGGGTCCTCTAGATGAACCGTGGCTCCAAGCCAATAAGCAAGATACTCCTGAAAGGTCGTTTGCTGCATATTCTCCTCACCGAGCTCAGGAAGCACCGTCGATACATAACTGTTAAACATCGGATTTGGCGAAAAAAGAACGATCTGGTCCGCCTTGAGCCTATCGCGGTGTTTGTACAATAAATAGGCTNNTTCCGCTGCCAGCCGCCCCCTGCACAATAAGCATACGGCTTTTGTCATTACGGATGATGGCGTTCTGTTCCTTCTGGATGGTCGCCACAATGCTCTTCATTTGTGAATCTGCGCCTTTGCCAAGCACCTGCTGAAGCAATTCGTCCCCGATCGTTAAGCTCGTATCAAACACGTTCTGAAGCTGACCGTGACGGATCTGATATTGCCGCTTCAGCATCATCTCACCTGTAATCTGTCCTCCCGGTGTTTCATAAGTGGATGGCCCCGGGGAATGGTCATAGTACATGCTTGCAATAGGAGTTCGCCAGTCATACACTAGAAAGTCCACACCGTCTGCATCGACGAAAGAAGCCACTCCGATATAAATTTTCTCACTCAAGCTCAAGCCGTCTTCTTGAAAATCCATTCGCCCAAAATAGGGGGACGGCAGTAGCCGTTTCATATTTTTAAAACGCTGTACCCGTTGTCGGTGACTGCGTTCCCGCTCGGAGAGCAACGCTTCTTGCTGCTTTATGCTGTAAAAGGTCTCTTCGAAATCTTCGTCTGTGCTCGTATTGACCGTGACTTCTTCCCAAAACCGCTTGCGAATGTCCACCACCTGATCACGTAACCCAGTCACTTCCGGTTCTAGTTCTGCGATTCTTAATCGCAGCTTTTCCGTAACCAAATCAAGCCGCTCTTGTTCTTGCTGCCAATCCTTTACGTCTACCATCTTCACGAACACGCTCCTTTTCATTCTGGTTATAAAGAAGCAAAAATAAAATTTGACAAACTGTTAATCCACATGGTATTATAATAGTGTAGATAAGATGTTATACTTATGTGTAAATACGTGAAATCAACAGTGATTATCTAATATTATCACGAACTTTCTTTGCATGCAAATTATTTATATAAGTAGGAGGAACCGGCATAGTCTGCTGGTTCTTCTTTTTTTGAATACCAAGCATAGGCAGAGAAAGAGAATAGACCGTCCCTCGGACGGTCTATTCTCTTTCTCAAGTTTACTATTTAGTTTGTAGCAGATTCATAATGATGGTTACTGCCTCTGCTCTTGTAGCTGTCTCATTTGGTGCAAATACATTGCCGTTACGTCCGCTCACAATGCTTAATTTCTTCATGGCTGCAACCGCACCTTGTGCCCAGGAAGGAATTTCTCTATCATCAGCAAATCCTGTTGATGCAGCTGTTGTTAAATCTACTCCTGCTGCTCTAGCGATCATAACCGCTAGCTCTGAACGTGTTATGCTCGCTGCCGGACGGAAGGTAACATCCTCATAGCCGCGTATAATCTTCGCCTCTAAGGCTTGTGCAATGGACTTCTCGGCCCAAGCAGGGATTGTATCTGTGAAGCCCAGTTCCACACCGTTTCCAGCAGGCTTCAGCGCATTCATCAGCATCACCGCAAATTCAGCGCGTGTCACCGTAGCATTCGGCTTGAACGTTCCGTCGGTATAGCCCTTAACGATCCCTTCGCTCACCGCTCCGCTTAATATTAGCCTCCGCCCAATGACCGGAGATATCGCTGAACCCAGCTTCTGTTGTCTGTTCAGTAGATGAATTTGTTACGGGTAAACCCGTTGCTTGATCCACTACGAGTACAGCAAACTTCGTGAAGTGATCCACATCTGCAGCGATACGATTTCCATTTATTTTGCCACCATTAACTTTCACCCAGCTCTTGTTCACTTCATCATAATAAAAGATCGCTACAGTTTCGCCGCTCTTCACTTGTCCTGAATCGAACACAAAGGTTAGCGTCACTGGTTTACTAAAGTTCTCCGCGAAGTTTTTTAGAACCTTATAGATCGGGCTTACAAAAATTTCATTATTGCTGAGAAGATTCTGCGTATGGAGTACTTTCTCAATCGTCATTATCAGTTCCTTGCTGGAAGCATTAGCAGGAGTAGAAATCACGGATTTGATATATTTATTTTCTGAATATTCGTCAATCAAGCGTGTCACCTTTACTAATGAAGACTTTATAATTGGCAATTTTGTCGTTCAGCATCTTCTCTGTATCTGTTAAGTCTCTTATTTGATCTTGAACTGAGCTTCTATGATCCTCGAGAAGATTCAAACGGGCTTGGCTTGTATGCTCGCCTTCTAAGTACAACTGGGCATATTCCCTGATTTGTGAGATGGGCATTTGGGTTTGCTTCAACCTCAGTACAAATCGCAGCCAGGCAAGATGGGTATCCTCATATACCCTTTCTCCATTCGCATTGCGTATTGGAGTAATGATCCCTTCCTTTTCATAATATCTCAGTGTATATGCTGTTATCTCCAATAACTTGGATACCTCGCTAATCGTATACATACCAATCCCCGAATCTATTTTTATTTTAAAAGTCACCCTGATTATAAAAAACATTTGCCTTAGAGTAAACTCTAACCTATATAATCAAATCGCTGTAGGATCGAATTACATTCTCGTAGAAAAAATAGGAGGAAATGACATGAAATACACTGTAATTACCGGCGCTAGTTCAGGGATAGGTTATGAAACTGCTCTAGCTTTTGCCGCTCGTGGAAAAAACTTAATTCTGATTGCACGTAGAAAGGAACAGCTGGAGGAATTACAGTCTGAAATCGCTCGTATTCAACCTGATGTAGAGGTTGTCATTCAAACGACTGACTTATCCGTTATCGAGAATGCTTATTCGCTTTACGAAAGCCTGCAAGGGTACCCCATCGAATCCTGGATCAACAATGCTGGATTTGGGAACTTTGATTCAGTGGCCGAGCAAGATCTAAATAAAATAACTACAATGCTACACCTAAACATAGAAGCATTAACCATACTCTCCTCTCTTTTCGTTCGTGACTACTCCAATGTTGAAGGAACACAATTAATTAACGTTTCATCTGGTGGCGGCTATACGATTGTGGGCAATGCCATAACGTACTGCGCGACCAAGTTTTATGTGAGTGCATTTACTGAAGGTCTATCTCATGAGTTAAAGAGTCAAGGTGCACTTATGCAAGCTAAAGTGTTGGCACCTGCCGCAACAGAAACAGAATTCGCGAAGCGTGCTTTTGATATCACGGATTTCGAATATCACGGTGCTGTGCCGAAATTCCATACCGCGAAGGAAATGGCTGGCTTCATGCTTGATCTGTATGACAGTAATCATGTGGTGGGGATTGTGAATGGTTTGACGTACGAGTTTGAGTTGAGAGATGCTATTTTTAATTATGTGGTGAGCACGCGATAGGCTTATCTAGTAAGGTAAGTTATGAACATGGCCATCCTTCAACGGATGGCCATGCACACTAACCAAAATATTGACTCTTCATTTCGAAAATCTCATCAACAGCTTGATGATACCCACCGGATGTTCGAAAAGAATCTCTAATCGTTGCAACAGATTTTTGGAATGACGGAAGGGTGAGCACACGCTCTACAGTTTCACGAAGTCCAGTTGCAGTTAATCCTTGCATTTATAATTTAATGCCCGCTCCAATATTGACGACTTGCTCCGCAATGATCGGCTGATCCGCGCTTTGTGGGATTACAATTAGCGGAACCCCGTAGTAGAGACCTTCATGCGTACTGTAATATATCCGTCTGTGGAACATAATTTTCAACGATGAAGTTGTGAGGAATTTCTCCTAAATCATGAATTTGCACTTTGTTCCCAATGGACATAACCATCGTATGATCCGTATTCCCAAATGTCTCAAAACAAAGCTTATAGAAATCACTTGCTTGGTTGAAGACCGTACCCATTGAAATGTAAATCAGGTCAAAATCCCCAGTCGATATTCGTATCCTAATTTCATCTAATCTTGCTATAATAATGAAAGCGAAGTTAACAAAAAATGGAGAGTGATGAAACCATGGATCGGATTCTGATCGTCGATGATGAACCCGACATTCGTGAGCTTATTCGCTTACATCTGGAACGCGCGGGATGGGACATCGCCGAAGCGGAGTCTGGGCGGCAAGCGATCTTACAGCTGCAAGCGCAGCCTTTCTCACTGATCGTTCTGGACATCATGATGGACGACGGTAACGGTTTCGAAGTTCTACGCTACTTGCGGGGACATCGTCCGGAAACGCTGGTCATTGCGCTTAGCGCGAGAAGAGAGGTGGAGGACACCATCGACGCGCTTGGACTGGGAGCCGATGATTACATGACCAAGCCTTTCAGTCCAATGGAACTGCTAGCGCGGATACAGGCCCATCTTCGCAGGCGCCATCCCGAGACATCCAACCGGCCCAATGTTATTCAATTGAATAAACTTGTTCTGGATATCGACAATTACATACTACATAATGATGGGCAGCAGCATGGACTGACTCCAGTCGAATGCCAGCTACTGCAAGTGTTCATGCTCAATCCTGATCGCGTACTAACAAAAGGAGAAATCTATAAACAAGTCTGGCAGCATGAAAACTATGACGCCAACAACCTCAGCGTCTTCATCAGCCGCATCCGAAAAATACTTGAAAGCGCACCCGGATCCCAATCCCATCTTCATACCATTCGCGGCATCGGCTATCGCCTCTCAGGTGACGGACGATGAAGAGACGAACTAAGCTATGGCTGATGATGCTGTCCAGTGCCGCAGGAAGCATCGTCTTGTTTATTACGATTACCCTAATGACCGGGAAGCTTTGGACTCCGGGGTATGATCTGAAGACGTTAAACGCCATCTCACAAGAAGCACTTACGGCTATAGAACGGCACGACGCCTACTCGGGGCCAGAAGTTCAGCCCATTCTGGAAGAAGTGCTACGCCCGTATTCCAAGATCCGCCTAGAGTGGCTGGCTGAAGACGGGTCGACGCTCTATGATACCGCCGGCGAGAATAATTCCTACGACTTCCACAAATTAGCCGACCGTGTTGACCATATGCCAAATAATCTTTGGGGTGAGGATACTCCGATCACACTCACTTATTCCGTTGCCCATGACCATCGGTCCTATTACATGCTATTGAGTTTATCCAGCGAAGACATGACCTCAGGACAAATATATTTTTTTCTGCGAACGTATAAAGCTCTACTAACATTCATCTTGCCTCTATTGCTGGCGTTGTTACTGCCTTATCTTCTTTCCTTATGGTTTTTCTCCTCCACCGATCGACGCATTACAAAACTGAACACCGCGCTGAACCAAGTCGGAATCCGAAGCGATGTCATCGTGCTGGAGGATAAGTCGAGGGACGAGATTGCGCAACTGACCCATCACTACAATTCAATGGCAAAGCGTATCCAGAGCCAGTCTGCCCAAATTGAACAGTTAGAAAATCGTCGAAGACTGCTCTTATCGGACCTGTCCCACGATTTGCGAACACCGTTAACTATGATTTTGGGTTATGCCGAGATGATCCGAACCGGTGCGTACAAGAATGAGAACGAGCTTCAGTCCGGGGCCAAAATCATCCTGCAGCGGTCTCGCTACATGGATAAGCTGCTTGATCAGTTACTCGACATTACCCGTCAAGAAGAGCATGTACTTTGGCTTCAGCTCGCTCCGCATAACCTTTCGGAATTAATGCGAAAGATCGCAGCCGAGTACCTCTTATTCCTGGACGATAAGAACGTCGTGTTGGAAGCAGACATCCAAGATACGGATATTGAGGTCATGATCGACGCACCGCTGATCGAACGCGCTTTGCGCAACTTGCTGGACAATGCCGTTCGTTACGGTGAAGAGGGACATTATCTGGGAGTTGGACTGACGGAGGAACAAGAGGAAGTGGTTCTCACGGTCAAAAACCGGGGCAAAGGCATCGCACTGAAAGATCGTGAGCGTATCTTCGAGCGATTCTACCGGGCCGACGGTGGCAGAAAGGGCGAAGGGCTCGGCATCGGGCTCTCAATCGTCAAGGAAATCGCAGAATTGCACCATGGCAGCGTGCGATTGCTGGACGTAGCAGTGACGGAAACCATTTTTCAGATAAGAATTCCTAAGAAGCCCCCTAGTGACCGTGAGAATTAACGTTGATCAAATCTACGTTTTTCTGCGTGCTTTTACGAATAAATAGAAGGAAGCGACGAGAGCGCTCAATGTTCCGCAGATCATATCAATCATCGTGTCGGTCAAACTACCATTTTGCGAATTAAGCCCAAATAGATGATCCACCGTAAACTCATAAATCTCCCACATTCCAGCCATTGCAACAGCAAAAAAGAAAGCGAACCAGACGATGATGTTGGAAGGCAGACCTCCCAGTCTTTTACGCTTCGCCATCTTGATCAAGATGAATTGTCCTATGAAGAATAAAATAACGCCAGACAGCAGATGTTCAATCTTGTCTAAATAAGGGATGACACCATACAAACTGAATAAATTGGCGAGCATCATCGTAATCGTGATAAAGACCAGCACCGAGAATCGCAGTGCGGGAGGCAGCTCGCTTTTGGTCCATGTGATTAAGCCCCTAAAGAGTAACAGGACGAAAATGATAAGAATTGCTTGAAATGTCTTGCCATAATTCCCAGTCATGCCAAAATAAATAATCGATACTCCGCATATGATGTAGAGAATCAATTCAAAAAAATAATTGAACCTATGGTTTCTAGAAGTCTCTTGCATAGCAGTTCCTTTCTGACTAGACTCGTTTAATTAATTATCACCAGTTCAAAGTCACCCCATACGACAATCATATCATTAGTTACAAAAAGACTCCCGTAATATCCCCATAGGCGGGAATACACGGGAGCCTTGGGCGATCCAATCAAGTCGAATGTGACTAACTTTGATTTCTACATCGCTTTTTCAGCCAAATCGTTAACTAAATTTCTCATCCACTTCCGGGAGTAAATCCGGGCGTAACCGAAGCCAAAGCGGACAACCTCCTCAAGCGATATGACGAGATATACAAGGTAGACAGGCTGCTTCCAGACGTATGACAGCAACAGCCCGGATGGGACACCTATCAGCCACGTCGCGGTCGATTCCATGCTGAACACGAACTTGCTGTCTCCCCCACTGTTTAGAATGCCGCCTGCTATAATCATATTGGAAACTTTGACCCATAGAAATCCAGCGAACACGATAACGATATATATACTCATCTGTTTAGCATCCTCGGAGATATTGAACGCGGAGACATACAGCCTCGAGCCTGCCGCAATGATAACCCCGACAATCAGAGAGATAATGATGCCAAGGCGAATGAACTTTTTCGCATGATCGAGTGCGATGTCCGTTTCGTTCGCGCCCAAACGGTTGCCAACCAATACCCCGGCTGCACTAGCCAGACCGGACAACAAGCCGATGCAAAGCCCTTGCAGTGGGAAGGTAATGGTCATCGCTGTCATCTCCATCGTTCCCATGCGGCTATAGATGATCGCATATGTTGTTTCGCCCAGTACCCAGATCAACTCAGTCAGCAGCAGCGGATACGTCGTTCCAAAAAACTTGCGGATGAGCGGTTTAGGAATGATGAACAAGTTCTTTAACCCAACAGCTCCCGGCAAACGATACCGGTATACGGCACCAATGATCAACAAACATTCTAAAACCCTGGAAATAAGGGTAGCAATGGCCGCGCCCTTCAGACCAAGCTCAGGAGCGCCGAAATGACCGTAAATAAGCACATAATTCAGTATAATATTCAAACCAACTGCAATTAAGCTTACATACATCGGCCATTTAGCATGGCCAGTACTGCGTAAAATCGCGGAATACATCATCGTGAGCATGACAGGTACAAAGCCGATCGACATGATCTGCAGGAAAATGTACCCATCATTTATTACATTCGCATCTGTCGTGAACATGCTCAGAAAAAGCGGCGAATCGATAAAAACAGCCGCAGAGAACACGAACGAGAACGCGAAGCCAACGATCAGTCCGAGACCCAGCACCTGAGAGACGCTTTTGGAATCTTTATTCCCCCAAAACTGGGCAGCATAAATGGATACACCCGTCGATAAACCGGCCAAGACAACCGCGATGATCCCGTATATTTTGGTGGACATTCCCACCGAGGCAATCGCCACATCTCCAAGTTGCCCGACCATCAATTGATCCGTCAAATTGAGCAATGCCATCAGTAAGCTTTGAAGCGTAACGGGCACAGCGATTTTATACACACTTTTGTAGAAGTTCTCTTTCTCTGACATGGATCGTTCACAACCCCCATATTCTCGATTTTACAGCGTCCATAGCCATTCGCAGTCTATGACTTAGTGTGAGGTTATATCACTTTTTTGTAGCGCATGAGCGTATAATTATCTTTTGGCTGAATTTCTACAATCTTGAATTTTTTCGAAAAGCACAATTGCTGATACCCGTCTCCATCCACTAAAGTAATGTTCGTGGAACCGCCTATGATGATTGGGAGTTGCATCAGAATTATTTCATCGACGATGTCCTGATCGAAGATATGCCAGTTCAAAAAGCCGCCGCCCTCGACCATCAAGCTGGTAATCCCGAAGTTGTCCTCCAACTGACGTTCAAGCTCCACGAAATCGACTTTATCCTCACCGCAAATGAGGCACTCCTTCCCTCTTTCCCGGATCTGCCTGATTTTATTTTCATCCCGTCCTTTCTCGGTGGTGACAATAATCGTCTTCCCCTCATCCGAGAGCACATTGCTATCCAGCGGAATATCCAAGGTGGTCGTCGGAATGATACGGATTGGATTTTTATTCTCCTCGTACCGATTAGTAAGAAAGGGATTGTCCGTCAGGATTGTATTTTTGCCAACCATAATGCCCTGCACATTCCCCCGGAATAGATGGATGAATTCCATATCCTCACTGGAAAACAAAGAAAAAAGTTCCTTACTCGAATTACCAGCTCCCATAGTGAGCTTACCGTCAATCGAAATTTGGCTGAATATCGTTGTTTTCATTTGTCTTCTCCCCTTCTCTCTTTAACTTTTATATGCGCCCCAGGATGCTTGGATGGTCTGTTCTATTTTTTTCAATGCTTGTTCAGGACTGCTCAAGGACAGCTCGGTCAGACCCGCATTTAGTGCCTCCCATACATGGATCATGAAGGGGTAAGTCGGCATCGGCCGTGCGTGATCCAACAGCGACAATATCATCTTTTTGTTAGTCGTAGCAGAGGCAGCTAGACGGTTCAGCACCTCTTCCTGAGCCGGAATCCTTTGCACACCCAGCGTCCACATGGTTTGGCATTCATCACTCAGCATAAAATGCGTGAATGACAAGATATCTTCCCGCTCCTCCGACGTTAACGAATGATTCGGGTAGATCAGGCCGATAGAAGAAGACATAGATAGCGATTGCTGGCCTTCTATGACCGGAAGCTGGCAGACCGCAAGCCTGTTGTTCATCTGCTTATCCAGATGGTTATAAATCCACTCTCCACAAATAATAGCACCAATCTTACCGTCAATGAACTGCTCTAGCAGTCCTGTGGAGCCGTCGAGACTGACGAGCACGCCTTGATCCATTTTATCACGGATGAACTCAAGCGCTTGCTTCATTTCAGGGGTGACGATATTCGGCTTTCCATGCTGTACAGGCCAACCACCGAAAGCTGTAAGGAACGGAATAAACCAATAGCCCTGCTGCAAATCTGCTCCAATCGGTACGATGCCTTGAGCGGACAGCCTCTCTACCGCCTCTTCGAACACGTCCCATGTCGTCGGCGCACTAGCGTAAATCTCTGGATTGTAATACACAACCAGATGATTGCCCCGCAATACCGGGATACCATACTGAACACCATCCATTTGCATCGTTGAAAGGGCCCCTTCAGTCAGTGCATCGTCAAACAGCCAGCCCGGG
>DJUJ01000054.1:3290-17815 GCA_002438345.1 Paenibacillus sp. UBA6285 | reverse complement strand
AGGAACCATCGCCAGATGCGGACCTTGATGGGTGTCCTTAATTCGGTTCAGGCGCGCAGTCAGCTCCGTAATGTTCATCACTTGTGGCGTAATTTGCACGCCGAAGCGCTCTGTATACAGCCTGCAAATTCCCTCCAGCACTTCAATCGAGGTATCTCCCGGACCATCAAACTCATGCCATAACACGATTTCTTTATTGTTCTTTTCCATCGCTAGCCTCTCTCCCTTAACTAACTTTTCTATGATTGTTTACGAGCACTAGAGCCTGATTTGGCGCAAGTAGCAAGCTGTCGAACGCCTGACCTACGCTGCTGCCAGTTAAGGAACTATCTAGTGTCACGGTCATTGGGCATCGACCAGGTATCGCAGCCTTCAAATCGACTTGGCAGGAAGCGTCAGCACTCAAGTTAAAGCAGCACAGCAGCGTCTGATCCCCATGCATATACCCATATAGCACAGTACCTTCCGGGGATTGAGCCACGAAAAAGTTTTCCGGCTTCACTAGCTGGCGCCAATCTTTCTTGTAATCACTTAGCTCCGCCAGCAGCGGTAGCATCGGTGCAGGATTGGTCCAATTAATTTGCATGACGTTAAAAAAAGCGCGGGAAATGTCCTCTCCGTTCGTGTTGTCTCCAAGACCGCAGTTGAGGGGCTGCTCCTCATTCATTTCATAGCCCGTCGTTACGTATGGAATTGCGTTCGGAAGAAATTGATTAAATACCGCGATCATACGGGCCACCTCGACACCGCCACGGCTCGTGATCCGGGGAGTATCTGCCGTTTCTGCACAGGCAAACACATGAATATTCAACTCAGGCAGCTCCTCTAGGAATGAAACGAGATTCTCCTTGGTAATTTGCGTCATGACGTTCCATCCGCTGCCAAGCATAATGTTATAGCCGGTGCTCGCTGCCTTCTTGTGGTTGCGGTTGAACAAGTCTTCGCTGATCAAGATCGCATTCGGATTGATCTCTTTAATCGTGTCAAAAATACGAGTCAACAACGGAATAGGAAGCACATGTCCGATGTCGATGCGGAAGCCGTCAATCCCGTACCTTTCGAGATTGAACCGTACTGCCTGCTCCAGAACGTCCCACAGCTCCAGATTTGGCTCCTCTCCCGGGTAGTCATTGCATTTAATCGTATCAAAAAGGACATATGGCGCCTGATCCGGACTTAAAAGATGTCTCACTTGCGGAGAGAAATCCATGTAGAGGCGTAAGAACGTAATGTCTGTCCAAATCGGCTGCACGTCATTAATCCAATCTGAATGCGCTGGAGCAGTCGTTATCCCCATCTCTTGCTCCACCAAAGTTAATAGCTCTTCCCCAGTTTTAGCAGCCTTCTCCTTCAAGTGCTGCCAAAGGATCGGATGAAGTTCATTGGGCGGCGGTGAGAACTTCCGTAGAAACGCTGCGGTCTCCTGGCTGTGGTAGACCGTCTCCAATTTGTCAGGCGTACACTCCTCAAAAAATCCAAGCTCGGGAATCGAAGGCGGCGCAAAGCCTTCCAGTTCCTCAATCTTGATCCAATACACCCAATCAGGGTGTTCAGTAATGAACGCACTGTTTTTCGCCGTTACGCGGGGAATGAAATCAACAACAGTCTTAATATCAAGCAGATGACAAGCTTCTACCAAAGCGCTGAGCTCATCGTGGATCGAGAACTCCTCCATGCCGTCCAACAGGCTATCGTGTAGGTTCTGATCCAAGTGGAATAACGATTGCACCGCGTAAGGTGATCCGATATCGCCCTTCAGGTTTAACTTGCTGTACTGGTTAACTGGAAGCATGTAGAGAATATTGATGCCCATTTTTTTTAGCAGCGGCAAAAGAATAAAGAATCTTAAAAAAGTACCGGATTCAATTTTTCCGTCATGGTTGTAATCCCAAGCCGTCGAATAGCGAATAAGCGAAGAATAGATCGCGCTGTCGTCCAGATTCGTACGTTCCTTAAGCAAATACCTCCACGAAAGCCTGTCCACATACTTCAAATGCTCCGTTAAAAAATCATACGGATGTACACATATTTCACCGTCTTTTTCGAAGAGAACATGCTCATATTGGCACTCGTTCCACACAGCAGGTATCCAAATTGGCTCTATGTCTTTATCTTTGTGTGTAGACAAGTAATCCTGAACAAGTCTAAATTTGCTGTCTTTGCTCATTAACAGGCGCCACCTCTCGTTCTACGTTTACGGAATAAAAACCGTCTTTACGGTTTCACTCTCAACCACCTTCAAAGAGTTCAATTCATAGCCGATCAACTCGTTTATCGCTACTTCATATTGATTGAGCTTAACTTTTCTGGTCACCAGTTTCTCCAGTTCAGGTGTTTCAGCGGCAAACCGCAAAGCCTCCTCGAACATGTAGCGGTATTCACCTGCTGCGATAATTTTGATTGCATGCTGTACGAATTTGGTAGGGGAAAAGGTGTACCGATACTTCGCATTAATACCAAAAGGAACGATGCGCCCTCCACGCTCAATCCATTCCTCTGCCACTTCGAGCTGAGTGCCCACCGTATCGATAATCACATCAAACTTATGTCCCGCGCAGATTTGGTCTACGGTAGCTTGATTTAATTGGGAAGGTGTTAGAGCAAAATCTGAGATTTCTCTGGCAAAAGCCAGCCGATAGGGATTAATTTCAGTCGCTACCGTCAGCGCAGATTTTGATTTACTCACCATTTGACTTAGCAGTCCCATTGGACCCGATCCAAGAATGAGCACCTTATCGTCTGCTGTGACATTAGCCTCTTTAAAGTTGTGCAGCACACAGGCAAGCGGCTCGATTAATACCCCTGTCTCCCAGCTCATATGATCAGGCAGAAGGTGTGCAAACGTTTGTGCAGTAGAGTAAAAAAAAGTGAATGTCCCATTCCGATTCAAACCAGCAATAGGCATCCCATTTCCATCGGGACCCATACATAGATGCGGCTGTTCTTTTAAGCAAAAATAGCATTCATTGCAGCTTTGATTCGGATCGATAACTACGCGGTCCCCCACCTTAACACGGTCAACGTTACTGCCAATTTCGATTACAGTCCCCACAGCCTCATGACCACGAATGACCTCTGGGACGCCTTCCTCTTTACCGGTTATAACCGCTAGATCTGTTCCACAAATGCCTGTCATCTCAATCTGGATCTTAACTTCATCTGGGGCTACAATCTGCGGCTCTTCCCATTCGCAGAGCTCCAGCTTATGATTAGATGTCCACACCAGCGCTTCCATACGCATTCTTCCTTTCACCTTTGTATTATCCATATTCGACCAGAATATATCATACCTTCCATGTAAAAGTAAGGTGAATATTGTCGTAAAATGTTATTGGTTACATTTTTATATATAACTTTCACATAAGTAAGCGCTTTAAAAAGTAGATAGTATAAACACCTCCCCCGCGAATCAGGGAAGGTGTACCCTTACTAGGCCTGTTTTGCAGGCTCTTGTTTGAAAATGATTTTAAAGATAGGGTAGAATATCAAGAACGAAATTGTACTGTTTATAATCATTGTAATAATATCCGCTGTTGTCTCACCCATTGAACCCATTCCCCATGTGTTAATTAATAAGTTATAAATAGGAGCCTTGTAAAATCCTTGCGCCGCGGCAGCACCAATGGTTATGAGAATATACGCTAATACATACCAAAAAGCAGCCTTCCAAATGTTGCTGTTTGATTTAAATGTAATACTTCTCTGTGCGAAAAAATTAATAATCTGTGCAATTCCGAGCGTTATTTGAACGGCAAGGAAATAGGCAAGCCCTCCTCCACCTCCTGATGCAAGTGAACCAGCGGCATAATCGAATACATAATAAGCACTTCCATCAAAGTTATGCCCCAACTGAAAGACTTGAAAACTTGTAGTTAGTAATGATGTCTGTGCAAATATGAGTTTAATTAAAGGCATTAAAATAAGTTGTAAAACCGTCATACCAGCACTCAGAACAAAGAATACTATGAATTGTGCAATATTAGGATGCAGCTCCTTAAATTTGCGCCAAAAACCTATCATTCCTGTATTTCTTTTGATATTTACTTCGCTCATTTTATTCTACATCTCCTTTGAAGCCTCAAGCATAAACGCCTTTAGCGTCCTTATAAGGACGGTAANNGCGAGAAATATAAGGATAATGTATAATGTGAAACTTATACTTTCTTATATTTCGAAAAAGGAGATACCGTGGTATCTCCTTTTGTTCGCTTCCTATTTGTCTATCGATTTATCCATTTCAACACCTTCAAGATTTGCTTTCGACTATTTTTCCCGCCGGTAAAGCGGTCGATTTGACGAAACGGCATATTCAGAACAAAGTAGACATTATTCGCTAGCAGAGGTTTATTGACTGCTTCAAAAAACTTATTAAAGAAAAGTACAATATGATAGATTGTTTTTCCAAGTAGGTTCTTATATTTGGCTTGAGCAATGGTGTCGTTTAACCCCAGATCCTGCTTTGGATCCCAATAAGGCGATGGAGGTTCGTAACCCAAAAGCCCCTTATATTCCGCTGCCGTTACTTCATGAACATGTCCGCTAAAATAATGCGGGAATTGCTCCTTTGTATGTTCACAAGAAACGAAATCCCCCGTAAGCGTAATTCGTTCATGCAAAAGAATAGACTGGATCGAACTGCCGATTTGAATGTCGTAAGCTCCAGGTTCAACCGCCCAATCGTGAATCGTCGGATTATAATACGAGAAATCACGTTCTTCCAGCATTATCGTGACACGTTTGCTTTCACCCGCCGCTAAGCTCACCTTTTCAAAACCTTTTAATTCACGTTTCGCTCTAAATATGGACGAATCTTGTTTCTGAATGTACAGCTGCGCAACCTCTTCCCCTGCAACCGCACCTGTGTTAGTAATGGTAAACGAGGCCTTGTGCTGATCAGCCGTTAAATCTGTATACGCAAAGGTTGTATAGGACAGCCCATAACCAAACGGAAATAACACAGGTTTATCCACGGTATCAAAATAGCGGTAACCGATAAAAATACCTTCGATATGTTCCGCCGTTGCCTCCTTACCTGGATAATAAGGAGCAGAAGAAACATCGCTGTATGTGATCGGGAATGTTTCGCTGAGCTTGCCGCTTGGGTTGTACTCACCAAGTAAAACACTCGTTAGCGCTTCGGCACTTCCTTGTCCGGATAAATAGGTATGAACGATGGCTTTCACATCGCGAACGAACGGCATTTCAATGGCGCCGCCTCCAGCAAGAATCACCACAATATTGGAATTGACTTTTGTCAATGAACGAAGCAATTCCAGCTGGTTCTCGCGTAAGCTAAGGTTTACGCGGTCAACGCCTTCCGCTTCACTGCCTTCGTCTAGTCCCAAGAATAACAGAATGGTGTCCGCTTTCTCAGCTAACGTAACAGCTTCCTTTAGTAAACGATCATTTTTTCCGCCCATTCGCTTAAAGCCTTTCGCGTATCCAACAATCGTTAAGCCAGATTGACTGAGCACATCACAGGCATTGGATAGCTTGGCAGGATTAATAAGCGAACTTCCAGCACCCTGGTAGCGAGGATTATTGGCGAAATCGCCAATAATCGCAACTTTTTTGCCCTGCCCAAGCGGCAATATCTTGTCGTCATTTTTCAATAACACTATCGAACGTTTGGCAGCTTCAACCGCTTTATTATGGTGCTCCTCATAATCAATTTGCGGTGTGTCGTGATCGTGCAGCTGGGTGGTAAAGACCCACTCCAACAGAAGATCAACGGCGTCATCCAGCACTTCTTCGGCCAGCTCATTGTTTCTAATCGCTTGCACGATTTCTTGATCCGTAATTCCATTGGTTGAAGGCATTTCCAATTGATTTCCTGCTTTCAACCCTGCAACACGGTCATTATTACCGCCCCAGTCCGTAACGACTACGCCATTAAAATCCCATTCGCCGTACAGAATATCCTGTAACAAATCGTTATTTTCATTGGCAAACGTGCCGTTCACTTTGTTATAAGAGGTCATGATGGTTTTCGGCTGGCCCTTCTCAACAACACGTCTGAATCCTTCTAAATACAGTTCTCTTAATGAGCGTTCATCTACGACTTCGTCAATCGTCATTCGCATATGCTCTTGGCTATTGACCGCAAAGTGTTTAGGACAAGCAGAGATGCCGTTCACTTGAATGCCTTTGACCATCTCGCTCGCTAATTCTCCCGTTAAATAAGGGTCCTCGGAAAAATACTCAAAATTGCGTCCGCATAACGGATTCCGCTTAATGTTTAATCCAGGGCCGAGCAACACGCTCACCTTTTCGCTAGCTGCCTCTTTTCCAATCGTTTGACCGACTTCATAAATCAGTTGTCTGTCCCAACTATTAGCCAAGGTTGCTGCCGTCGGAAAACAAGTGGCAGGCAGACTTTTATTTAAGCCTAAATGATCTGCCTTTCCTCCTTGCTTCCTCAGCCCATGCGGTCCATCTGTCAGCATAATGCTTGGAATCTTCACTCGCTCGATCGCTTTTGTATTCCAGAAATTCGCTCCAGACATTAAAGACGCTTTTTCTTCTACTGTCATACTTTCGATTAATTCTCTATACTTCAATCTCTTCACCCCGCATGGATAAGCCTATTTTTCGAATAAGTAGGTTTGCAGGATCGTGTACAACACATGCTGAACACTTGTGCGAACTCCGTTTGCAATACCTGAAGGATCCTTCTCGTACGCTTCTTTTAACAATTTTTCGTTTTTAGTTGGTGTCATAATATCTAGCATGAGGTCATTGCCAGCTACAACCGCATCCGGCGCTTTCATAAAGCCAAAGACTGCATCACTCGAAACAAACCCATCAAAGCCCCACTCTTTACGCAGAACATCATTTAACAAGACAGAGTTCGCTCCGGCCCACTTTGTTCCGATGATCGAAAAGCTGGACATTGCACCTAGAGGGCTGCTTTCTTTGACTGTAATTTCAAACGGCTTCAAGTAGATCTCACGAATTGCTTGCTCGTTAGCCCAGATCAGATTCCCTGAACGAGCATTGGTTTCTTGATCATTTAACGCAAAGTGCTTCATGAAGGCAATAATGCCCTGGTCTTCTGCACCATTTATCATAGATGCCGCTATTTTACCTGAAAGCACAGGATCTTCGGAGAAGTATTCAAAGTTACGGCCACCTTGTGCTGTACGATGAATATTCATACCCGGTGCATACCAGCCCTGAATGCCATACGCACGCGCTTCTTTACCGACCGCTTCTCCCATTTGATACGCCAGATCATTGTTCCATGTAGCTGCAATGACGATTTCAGACGGATATGATGCGGCTTCAACATGCTTAAAGAAGTAACTAAATCCAGCTGGTCCGTCCATCAACAACGTTTTAGGAACCCCCAAACGTTCTACAGCCATCGTTCGATAGGCGCCGTTTGCTACATAATCGATCATCTCATCCAATGTGAACTGATCCATGAAGGTATTCCATTTCGGATCATCAAAGGCTAAACCTTTCAGATCCTCCAATACTAAGCCGTTATCGGCACCAACCGCCGGCATTTCCAGCTTTGAAGCTTCCGGCTCTTTAGAGAATGCGTCAAGCACATATTGCGGCGCTTCATGACTGATATTCTCATCAGAAGGATACGTCTTCTTCCAATCATTCCGTGACAAATACGTTACTTCGCCTTTTGCTAATTCAAAGCGATTCTCGTAGGCCGTTCCGGTATCCTTATCTTCTTTGAACACCTTTTTGTCAGCCAGCTCAAGGTCATAGCTTGCTACGATATCATGGACGTTGCGAGCCACTTTAATCGTATATTTGCCTGGATCTAATACATATGCCTCTTCTACGTTCATATCATAAGAAGCCATCTCTTCAGTAGCAAACGAAAGGGTGAGTACTTCGGATTGACCGGCTTCCAGCAGAGATGTCTTTGCATAAGTAGCCAACTCGATGGCCGATTTTTCAATGCCGCCTGCAAGATATGGAGCTGAATAATAAACTTGAACAACATCTTTTCCGGCTCTGTCGCCAACATTCTTCACTTCGACTTGTAGTTCAATCTTCTCATCCGACAATGTCTGATTCAGAACCTTCCACTCGAAATCCGTGTAGCTTAATCCATGCCCATAAGGATATAACACGGTATCTCGATAGCCTGCTTCGTCATTTAAAAAGAAGGTTTCATAGAAACGGTAACCCACATAGATACCTTCTTGATAATTAAGAAATGAATACTTCAAATTATCGTATTTGTAGTTTCCAAAGTTCTCGCTTGCCGGAGCCGATGAATTGTCATAGACATAAGTATCCGTAATACGGCCCGATGGATTGATATTTCCCGCAAGAATATTTCCTAATGCGTTGGCTCCGTAAGGACCAGGTGTTCCTATCCACAATACAGATTTAATAGATTTATATTCTTCTACGAAACCAAGCTCCAGCGCATTCCCCGCATTGACCACAATCGTCACATGATCAAAGCTCTTTGAAACTTTTTCAATCAAAGCGCGCTTGTTTGCTGTCAATTTTAGTTGCTCAGCGGTCGCATCGCTAGCTTCTGTGCTCTCACTAGCAATGACAATAATTGCATTTTCTGAATAGGATTTCGCTTGTGCTATTGCTTCGTCCGATAAATAATCGATTTTAGGTTCATCGCTAGAGTTTCCACCTAACATGCCTTTAACTACTTGAATGACTCCGGTACTCGCCTTGCTACCCACTCCTGCTTTTGCACCAACCTCTTGATACAAGTCATGAAGCTCGGTATTGTACGAAATGCCGGCATTTTCTAAACCTTTAAATAAATTAACCGCACGGGAAGTATCCCCCGCACCTGATCCTCCGCCGCCATAACGTAGCTCTAATGCAGCTAATCCGAAGACGTTAACCTTTTTATCTTTCAATGGCAATTGTTTATCATCATTCTTCATTAGAATAATGCCTTCATTCGCAATTTCTTCAGCGACTTTCCCTCCGTGTTCACGTGCTGCGAGCGCCTCAGGTGAATCGGTTACGGCTGTAATATGTTTTCCTGTCAACGCAACGATGATATTAGAAGCCGTTGAACCGAATTGTACGAACAGGAATATGACAATAGCTGCCGCTATCGACCAGCCCGCGAGACGTCTTGGTCTATTTTTAATCTTCTTGTACCGTTTCGCTTCTTTTTTCATCGCCCTACGATCTTTGCGGCTTAAAGCTTTCATCTCCATTTTTGTTTGTTGCTTTTGCTCTCTTCGTAATTGTCTGTCCTGTTCAATCGCTGCTGTTCGTTCCGCTTCCGGTAGGGTCTTAATTTCTTGTTTTCGCTCTCGTACCTTAGCTTTATCTTCTTTCACCTTTTGCACGATTTCACTTTTTTTGGCTTGTTTAGTTTTAAAATTGTTCAACACGGCGACCCCCTCCGGTATCGTCTTTCTTTTTCACAATCATAATATAGCGCTTACATTTTAACTATCAGGATCTTGCCGAAAAAAAAGCTAAATATTGCGATCATCCGATTAATAAAGAAATCGAAAGAGCAATATTTAGCATTATTCGTTGGTCTTCTCTAGGTCAATCATAACGATCCCGAATAGCGGAACTTCGAACTCAAGTGTATGATTTCCCTTTATTTTCAGTTGTTCGACGCTTCTTGAAGGTCGATTGATTGCATTCCAATAGGCAATATCTTCAAAGGACAACTTTTTGCATTTCCTTAAATCAGCAAGGTCCAACCGCTGATCTATCTGCTCAGTTGTTAATCGTTGCTTGATTAATCGGTACGTCCCTTCAAGGTTTGTAAGTCCCAGCTTTACAAAAACATACGGACTTTTCGCCTTACGCCAAGCTAATTCTAGTTGTTCCTTATTTTGATTGATAACCAGATGCAGCTCTTCTTCTGGATATACCGTCAAAATACGGTAATTTTCTTGCTGCTTTGTCACGATACACGAATTGTTTTTGAACACAAGTTCGTCAAACAGCCGACTCACAAACTCTGTCGCATACCAATTGTCCTTGTAACGACCATCCGGTGTAAATAATGAAAGCTTACTCGCCAGCTCATCTGGAAAATACTCAAACAGCTTCGCCGAATCCAGTGACAACGGGGGGAAATAATGGCCTGCAATTTCGTTTTGATTCATTAGGTTCATATATTGCCAAATGTTTGCGTTTGCTTGTGCTAGATCCGAATAGGCGTGTAGATAATCATCGTGTTCATAAACCAGCATTCGGTCCAAAATACGGTTCTGGTCCTTCATGTTTGTATTCTCACCAATGACCCGGATGTAAGCTTCGTCAAATAGATGGTTAAGCGCAGCTTCGAGTGGAATCTTGCGCATACGTGTCCAGTCATCAATGCAATAAACGGCATTATGGCAGGCCATATCGAGCGTCACCGCATCTTCTGGCGGCATGGGAAAATGAATGACCACGTTCTTATAGCCTTTAAAGGTTGAAATGGCATTCACTAGCGGCAGACATAATTCCCCGCTATTTTTCAATTCATAGAAGCAGCGGAACTCGTACATCCAATCCTGGCTCGTCATATAATTTTGCTGCAGATGGAGATTTAATTCAGTCATTACCATTTGAAACCATTCCTTGTTATGAAAGCCCCGCTCCTCCCAGTCATCGAAATCTATGGATTGAAATTGAAGGTAGGGAAACATGCCTACAGAGACAATCTGCTGCAACATTCGATCCAACTCTCTAAACGAACAAACCAGCTTGCCTTCGTTCAACTGTATATCCACTTTTTTCAAAATGCGAGTGACCGCTACCCACTTCACCCCAAGGCGTTGACGCACTTCGAGCAAACGACTATCCATTAGTTCACCTTTTACTTTTAGTACATGATTGACCTTTGAATACTGGCCGATCGTTTTATGCAAGTCTAATTGAACCTCAATGCGATCAGGGGCAATAGATGATCCAGCCGATAATTCACCTAGAGGCACATAAGGCGATAGTAACGCTAATACATCTTGAGACAGTACCCTATCGACGCGATTCTGCACCGCTCTTATTTGACGCTCTTCACGAAATTCAGCAGGTGTAAGCTTATACCTTATTTTAAATGCCTCATTAAATGAGCGTACATTGGGAAAGCCGTTGGCTAAAGCAATCGTAACAATTTTGTCGTTCGTACTTTCCAGCATTCGTAAGCTATGAAACAATCGCACTTCTTTGATGTAGTTTCCGATTGAAATCCCTAACTGTTTTTTAAAGGAATGCGCCAGGTAGTATTTGCTGCTATAAGACTTTTCAGCAATCTCATCCAAGCTGAGTTTCTCGGCATAATTGACATTGATGTACGATACAATTCCTTTTATCTTGTCCGAAGCAGCATGAACTTGCTTCTTTTCGTCTTCCGACCCAAGATACCGGTGCAACAGTCCGATTAAACGTTTCGAATACCCTTCGATGATATAATCAGAACCGACTCCCGGATAAATCATTTCCACGTACAAATACGCCATACAATTCTTCACAAGCTCATATCCAGCTTTTTTGTACACCATTGATAGTGGAATGTTAAGCTTAAATGACGGAAACTCCACTTGATACTCATTGGTTAGAAACTTCACTGTGAGCGTCGCATTCTCTTCACTGCCAATCACACGAACAATATCACCTTTATTAAAAACGAAAATATCGCCTGTCCGAATCAAAATATCCGAACCGTTCCGCATAATTTCCAGATAACCAGAAAGAACAAACCATGCCGTTAACTCCGTCATAAGCAGAAAATCCACTTCTTCAATCGTTTCGATTACGGCCAGTACGGTTTTATCTGATCCTTTTTTCTTCTTATTCAAAATCAACAATCTCCTCTTCCGATATGAAAAACTATATTACTCTAACTGGGTACCTGACCATGTGTTCATCCCTATTTATTATAAACCATTGCTCATCACTGATGCTTCAGTACATGATATGCTCTTATTGAATCATTAAGCCGTCTCTTCATTTCATTGCGCACATGCTCAGGTTCAATGCATTGGCATTTATCCCCGAAGCTCATTAGGATTCCGTAACCATAATCATCTTCAATAAAATCAAGATAGGCATAGAATTCGCCATTGCCGAGGGGAGTAATGTTCTCTTCTCCGCAATAATCCAACATCCTGTCGAGGATGGAATGATCTAGCTGCAATTTTATTTTTTGCATTTTCCTGGACATGATATCTGTAAATTCTGAAAAAGCCGGAGGAATCTCACGCATAATAAAACGATCATTCGTTCTCTCCAGTTCAGATATGCGGGATAGCTTGAATACTCGAAATTGCTGCCGATTTAAACAAACCCCCTGCACGTACCAGTGATTTTCTTTCAATAACAGACGATGAGGTTCAAAGGTCCGCATGACCTTGTCTCCTTTAGCGCTAAGATACATAAAAGACAGTATGCTGCAATGCTCCAAGGCTGTTCGAATCACTTCAACTTTGGTATGCAGATCATTGCTGCCCAGCCAAGTGGATAAGTCAAAAGAGATTTGGTTGGCTTTCAGCGTAATTTCATGCTGTTTATCCTCCGGGATAAAGCTTTTTACTTTGGCCAGGGTAGCAGTTGTTTCCTCACTGGATAATGTATTGGATATAAAGCCAAGCCCCATCAGTAGAGCGGTTATGTCCTTGACGGTAAAAAAACCTTTTTCTATCTTATACTCATTCATGATCCCAATTCCCCCTCCTACACCGGAGCTGGTCACAATCGGAATACCTGCTTGATTAATTGTTTCAATATCACGATAAATGGTTCTTAGTGAAACTTCGAACAGCTCGGCCAGCTCTTTCCCGCCCATCTTCTCTCTTTGCAAGAGCAACATAATAATAGCGATCATTCGTTCCAGCTTCATACTCATCCCCCTGAAATTTATGTTCTATGACTGACATAAAAGCTGTCAGCGATACATTGCTATACTAAGTTTATCAAATGTTAAGGAGGAATTATAAATGGATTACAAGAACGAATTTTACCACACATTAGACAAGACCAACGAGATTGCTCTTGCAACAGCGGTAGCAGGCGTACCCAATGTTAGGATTGTCAACTTCTGCTATGATGCCAGCAAGCCAGGAATCCTTTATTTTGCGACAGACAGGGAAAATCAGAAGGTGACTGAGTTTGCTCAAAATAATAATGTTGCCATCACTACAGTCCCCTCTAACGGGTCTTCCGTGCCGCATGCGCGCTCCAATCATGCAATTGTACATAAGAGCCGGTACACCATAGATGAGATCAAGGACCTGTTTATCCAAAAAATTCCGGGATATGATGAGACACTCTCAGCTATTGGCGACACATTGGATGTTTTTGAAATTCACATCAAGGATGCTTTTGTCATCGTGGATTATGAGACTGCCGGACGGGTTTCTTTTGAGGTATAGCACTGCCGAAATAATTGCTATTCATGAGCTACTATCGTCGAACCCCTACTTCAATACCTTCGTTGTAACTAGTGATTGCAGTGTAGATGAAGAAAAGCCACTCCTTATACGGAATGGCTTTTTGTATGAGTTCCTTACTTATGAATATCTTGGCTCCATTATACGGTACTGAAGAGACTTCCCTTGGATTCATTCACCAAAAGCTTCGATAGATCCCCTTCTTCAATCCATAGCATCAACACAATTGCCGCTACTTGATGTTAGCCTAGCTCAAGCTTGATTACTTTTCCCCTTTTTACTTCTAATCGAATATAGGATGAATAATAAAATAAACCATAACGGAGTACACAATAGAGCCGGGCGTGTCTCTCCAGCGAACAGCATGATGATCAATATTCCAGCGAACAAGGTTAAGACAATATAATTAATAGCCGGCGTGAACGGTGCTTTGAATTTTGATTTCGCCTGTAAATCTGGCCGGGTTTTCTTGTACTTAATATGGCAGATGAGGACAATGCCCCACACCCATATAAAACAAATGGCGCTTATCGTTGTCACGATTCCAAAAGCCTGCTCTGGAATAAGTTTACTCAAAAGAGCCCCTACAGATATGACAATTGTAGAAATGAATAACGAGTTGCCTGGTACATGGTTTTTATTCAGTTTGCCTAAATGAGGTGACGCCTGGTCGTTTCTACTCAAATTATAGAGAATTCGGCTTGTCGAGAACATCCCACTATTACAAGCGGAAGCAGCTGAGGTTAGTACAACAAAATTAATAATCCCTGCGGCAATTGGAATCCCTACTAAACTAAAGGTTTTTACAAAAGGACTCTCTGCCGGACTGAGCTCCGTCCAAGGGTTAATGCATAGCAGGACGAAAAGCGCACCGACATAGAAAAATAGAATCCGTAAGGGAATTTTATTAATCGCCGATGGGATGTTTTTTTCCGGATCCGCTGTTTCCGCTGCCGACACACCCACCAATTCCACACCGACATAAGCAAATACAACCATTTGAAAAGAAAATAAGAAGCCTGATATGCCGTTCGGAAAAAAGCCTCCATGCTCCCACAGGTTTCGTATCGTCACCGATCCAGCATCCGTCTTAAACCCTATGATCAGTAAAATGACCCCAAGGCCAATTAAGGCGAGAATCGTGATTACCTTAATTAAAGCAAACCAAAATTC
>DJUJ01000054.1:0-3197 GCA_002438345.1 Paenibacillus sp. UBA6285 | reverse complement strand
GATCCAGCAAAACCAATAGGTCCAACCGGTGATGAATGCGACCCGCGATCCAAGGTAGTCTTCAGCAATATCCGTAAACGATTGATATCCCGCTTTAGATAATAGGAGTTCTCCCAGTGCTCTCATCACAAAAAACACAGCAATACCCACGATTAAATACGTGATCATGATGGATGGGCCTGCCTTCTCTATCGCCTTGCCTGATCCTAAGAATAATCCTGTACCAATGGTGCCGCCAATGGCGATAAGTTGAACATGCCGATTGGCCAGCTCTCTCTTTAATTCTGGTTGTGCCATACCTAGTTCCCCCTTGTGAATACAATATATTGGAATAAAAAAAGAGAGATTGGATGTCATCCAATCTCCCAGATCGTAAGAATATCAAATAATATTTGCCTGCTGATGGCGATCAGCATGACAAATACATATTCAGTACTCTTCTGTCCTTTTGCCTGAGATTGTGAACCCTTCGGCGCCGCGGAATTTCCGCAGTCTCTCCAGAAGCTGCTCCTGCTAAAGTGTAATCCTTAGCTATCATAGCTCGTGAATTATGAAGTTGATAAAGCGGTAACGCAGTAAAGCTGTTCTGATATTCTAACATATTACTTGCGATGTGAGTGTTAATCAGTGATAAAAGTCTCTTTGTATTTTATGGGACGGGCTTCTCACACCTTCTTCCTCCACAAGAATTTAAAGTAAGCTTCATGAACATACTACTTTCTGAAAAGCAAAAAACTAAAGGAGTATGCTGATGAAAGCCGCTGTAGTAAAGAAATTTAAAGAAAAGTTAGAGCTACAAGACGTACCTAAACCAAAACCCGGACACAAAGAAATCCTTGTCCACATTCAGGCGTGCGGAGTGTGTCATACTGATTTGCATGCTGCTCATGGCGATTGGCCTGTCAAACCGAAACTCCCTCTTATTCCCGGACATGAAGGCGTCGGGATTATTGAAGAAATAGGTGAAGGAGTTACACACTTAAAGGTAGGAGACCGAGTAGGAGTTCCGTGGCTGTATTCAGCCTGCGGTCATTGTGAGTATTGTCTTACAGGAAGAGAGACTCTTTGTCTGGATCAGCAAAATTCCGGATATTCCGTAGATGGCGGATATGCAGAATATTGTGTGGCGGCTGCCGATTATGTAGTGAAAGTTCCTGATAATCTAACCTTCATCGAAGCGGCACCTTTATTTTGCGCTGGCGTTACGACCTATAAAGCTTTGAAAGTATCGGGTGTAAAGCCAGGTGAGTGGGTAGCCATTTTCGGCATCGGAGGATTGGGTCATCTTGGCGTACAATATGCAAAAGTAATGGGAATGAACGTAGTGGCCATCGACACGTCGGACGAAAAGATGGAGCTTGCGAAACAACTTGGTGCAGACAAAACCGTAAACGCATTAAAAGAAGATGCAGCAGACTGGATTCAAAAAGAAATCGGCGGAGTGCATGGTGTCGTTTGTACAGCGGTTGCAAAAAAAGCATTCGACCAAGCCTATCGAGCCATTCGTCGCGGTGGTACCTGCGTCATGGTTGGGCTGCCTCCTGAATCCATGGATGTCCCGATCTTTGATACGGTATTAAACGGTACAAAGGTCGTCGGTTCAATTGTCGGCACTCGCAAAGATTTGCAAGAAACATTACAATTCGCTGCGGAAGGAAAAATAAAAACCATTATTGAGACACGTAAATTAGAAGATATTAATGAGATTTACGATCTTATGTTAGAAGGCAAAATCAATGGTCGAATCGTCCTTGACATGACGAAATGATCAAGTATTTTACCGCTTGATTTTGTCTAAACACTGCAATCGATTAACAATAAAAAGTATGCTACCATAATATTTATTACAAGCCACAAAATTTGAGGTGATCGGAATGTTAGAACGTTCCATGGAGAATGTAATGGAATCCGTGAAAGGAAGGAGTGATGTGTAAAATAAAAATGAAAAAGGGACGATGACAATGAATAAATACCAAACTATAAATAGCGATGGATTTGAACTGAATTATAGTGTAAAAGGAACTGGGAAACCTATTTTCGTGATAGGCAGCAGTGTTTATTATCCTCAACTATTCTCAGAAGATTTAGATGATACATTCCAGTTTATTTTCCTTGATCATAGAGGATTTGTGAAGCCGCCCCGAACTCTGCAATCCGAAGATTATAGATTAGACAAAGTATTAGATGATATAGAGACAGCAAGGCAGGATCTTAACTTAACAAATTTCATCCTATTAGGGCATTCAGGACATGCTTTCATGGCTTTGGAATATGCTAAAAAATATCCCTACCATGTCCAAAAAGTTGCCTTATTGAATTCAGCACCTACAAATAGCGAGGAAAGACAGCGTCAAAGTTTTTCATTTTTTAATGAGACAGCGAGTCTAGAGAGAAAAAGACAGTTCGAGATGGATATTGCTTTGTTAGAAAGTGACATTCAGAAAGATCCTGAACGACGATTCGTTCACATGTGTATTCGGATGGGAGCCCAAAGCTTTTATGACTATACATTTGACGCAGCTTACATGTGGGAAGATGTATATACGAATATGCCAATTATCGATCATCTGTGGGGAGAAGCATTCGGAGAATTGAATCTTATACAATCGCTCGCTAACTTCAACAAACCAGTATTTATCGGTTTAGGCAGGTATGATTATTTGGTAGCGCCTGTTTCACTTTGGAATTCTGTTGATGAAACCTATGAGCACGTGAAAAAAGTGATCTTTGAGCATAGTGGTCACAATCCGATGTTTGAAGAACCTCGAACCTTTGACAAAGAGCTAAGCAAGTGGATTCTTGAGGGCAATTGAGGTTTTCCTTTGTATAACGAAAAACACTAAGTTGATTCTTAGTGTTTTTTTATTTCCTGCCCCTTTGGTTTCTCCCAAATGAGTTTTACCTTGTCAAACTAATAACTCTCCATTTTACTTATCGATAATTTAGACGCCTGAAGAAAATCTGGAAATCGAAGAGGTCTGGCTTCGAATACCACTTGGCTTGGGGATTCCAAACGTATATTCGAGTATTTTTGAAAATTCCGTCCTACTTGTGATACGGTTCTCCGTAACATCTATAAAGCGAAAGGCAAAAACTATATGATGGTTACAACATGAAAGCCAATTACTCGAAGAGGTGAGATCATGCAATTCCATTATGAAGCCATTGAGCAGAACGGGCAAATTCCGGTCAAGATT
>DJUJ01000016.1:4180-6064 GCA_002438345.1 Paenibacillus sp. UBA6285 | reverse complement strand
TTATTTTTTTAGTTCGATTTGTACCCGCTCTATCTCTAATCGTATCGTGACTCCCTGGCACTAAGTGCCAGGGACAAATCGGATATCAATTTTATTCCACTCGTATTACTGCCACGGCAGCTTGAAGAGAAACCGAAGTTGCTCTTATCACAATATCTCCCGGTTCCTTGTTAGCCTGAACTATCGCTAAACAATGTCCGTTGAATGCTCGTCTACGATTCGCTTTATCAGGTTCGTGACTGCTTGGATCACCATTTCCAACACCGATAATTTTGCCTGGACCTTCGATTGTGAACATAACCTCGTTATCTGCCATAGGAACAACTTCACCAGAAGCATCCAGTATAGAAACTTTAATCATAGCAATATCCGTACCATTCGCTTTCACTTCGTTTTTATCCAGCTCCAAACGAATACGATCAGGAGTTCCTGTTGTAGCCACAACCTTTCTCGTGATTTCCTTTCCGGCTATTTTCCCTATCGCTATCAATTCACCGGGAGCGTAGCAGACTTTCCACTCCATTCGTGAATTTCGATCCACGCTCTTCTCACCCAGACTATGACCGTTAAGTACCAACTCTACAGTCTCGCAATTGCTATACGCCCATACATCAATCTCTTCACCGATTTTGTCCTGCCAGTTCCAGTGAGGCATAATGTGCACCATCGGTTCTTCCGTCCAAGCGGCTTTATAGTAATAATACGCATCCTTAGGGAATCCGCAGTAATCCATGATCCCGAAGTGAGACCCGATGCACGGCCATTCATAAGGTGTTGGTTCTCCTCTGTAATCGAATCCAGTCCAAACGAATATGCCCGTCAAATGAGGGTAATTCACCACATCCTGCCATGATTTCTCATGCGAACATGACCACTCCGGTATCTGATCTCCATAGGATGAACAGTATCCTTTAACAGCATCATTCTCATAGATTCCTCGCGTAATCGTACAACTCGTACTCTCACTCCCGATCATGATCCGATCTGGAAATTGTTCGTGATCGACAAGATATTGATCTTCTCTTTGACCATAGTTATATCCGGTTATATCTACGGAATTACTATACCCTCCATCATTCCACCAGGGAGATAGCCGTGGCTCTTATGATGTTTGACTTTACCCCCGTCATTTACTTAATTCCCTTCCACTCCCGATCGTTCATGACAGACGGTTCTCTTTCATCAAAATAAGCGATCTTCAGCCATTCCCCTTCGGCAATCTGCTCGCAGTCAGTTAACCCACCTGTCATCCCTCCTTTTACAGCATGCATGATAGGTAGATCGCCTTTGTCCACATGAAAAGTTAAAGTTATAACAACGCACCGTCAATATAGGACGGTGCGTCGTATCAAAGCGTTCGTTATTTAGTGTTTAGCATAGCTAATATCAAAGTGACTGCTTCAGCTCTGGTTGAAGAGGCATTCGGATTAAATTTGCCATTCCCATTCCCCTTAATCAATCCTGCTTCAGCTGCTGTTGCTACATAAGGTTTTGCCCATGCTGGAATTTGATCTGCATCATCAAACGCTAGTGTTGCATTTGGATTCACTTCAAGACCAAGTACACGAACAATAAGAACAACTAATTCGCTTCTAGTTATTTCATTATTTGCACGGAAAGTACCATCTTTGTATCCAGAAATGAAACCTGCTTTTGAAAGTGCTTGAATGAATGACTGAGCCCATACTGGTGTTTTGCCTTGATCCGAAAAACTAAACTCAGAATCAACAGCATCCAATTTCAGCGCTCTAGCTAACATCGTTGAAAACTCACCACGAGTTACGGTACCATTCGGTCTGAAGGTTCCATCCTCATAGCCACTGACAAAACCTAGTTCAACTGCTTTTTCGATAGAAGCCTTGGCCCAGTGATCTGAAATATCAG
>DJUJ01000016.1:0-4081 GCA_002438345.1 Paenibacillus sp. UBA6285 | reverse complement strand
ATAGGCAACGTTACTATTCCATCTACAGTGAAGGTCTGTGCTGCCCTTTTCGCTGGATCATAGCTTGAAGCAGCTACATCCCAGGTCACACTAGCAATTACTCTGCCCGCATCGGTGACTAGTTCTACTGTCGCAGGCAATCCAAGGGCTTCTGCTGTCTTGGCTGTTCCGTTGGCTACTCCAGTTATCGCTTCTGGTGCTGTTATGCTCACTAGAGTCTTGTCCTGTTCTGAATCTGCATTTACAGTAACACTAATGCTTGTTGTTAGTTCAACGCTACCTGGATTTACCACACCTGCTGGCAATTCGACTGTTCCATCTACATCGAATTTCTGCTCTGTTTTTACATCTGGATCGTAACTTGAATTCTCTACATCCCATGTTACGTTAGCCGGCACATCTCCAGAGTCTGTTACCAATGTTACGGTTTCAGGCAAAACAAGGGCTTCTGCCGTCTTGTCTACTCCGTTGGCTACTCCAGTAATTGGCTCTGGTGTTTTTATGCTCACAAGTGTCTTATCCTGAGGCTCTGTTTCTGAATCACTATAAATATTGATTTCTGCTGCTGTTGCCCATCCATTATATGCCTCTATTGCTTCAAGCTGAATATACTGTGCTTTGATTGGATCAAACGTCACTTGCTTCAGTCTAGTATCAAATGGCCAAGTTCCACTTGTCACTTTGGTAAAGTTAGTTCCGTCCATACTGACATAAACGTTATACTTAGTTATAATGCCGCTTGTTCCTCCTGTGCTTCTTGGGAGATAGGAAAGTCTATTAACCTTGTAAACATCCCCCAAATTCAAAGTAATAGATTGAGGCAGAACATCAGATTTATTCCACTTGGTATGCCACATGGTTAGCGGATCTCCATCAATCGCAAAACGCGCTTCATCCTTTCCTGTCTCTTCACTTGTTGCCGTTGCTGTCATGCTGGACTGTGGGATTTTATTTACAATTACATTTATAGATGTTTGCAAGGATACATTGTTGGGATTGTCTAATACTTCAGGAAGAGTCACTGTACCAGGTACCGAGAATGTCTGTCCTTCTTTCATTGTAGGATCATAGCTTATGTTACTAATGTCCCATGTTACTTCAGCCTTCATTTTATTTGTACTTGTCTCTAACTTTACAGATTCCGGCAATTGGGGAATCAAATCTGTCTTTGAAATTCCAATTTCAAAATCAGTTACTGCTTCAGGGGTTATAATGTTTACAAGTGTGGGATTTTGCACACCACCCTGTGGCTTCAGCTCATAGGATGCATTAGCCTTCGTAGCAAACTTATAAGTATCCCCTAATATATTCGTGCCCTTAACAGTCTCAATTAGATTTCCGTCCTCATAAACCTCCAATTCTTGACCTTTCCATGGATTCAGAACAGTGCAATCTTTACCTTTTTCACTGAATATATTTACAAAAGTCGTTACTCCATTCTCATTCTGCTTTGCATCCACCAAGAATGCACCTTTCGCTCTCAACCGTGTAAACTCCGCTGGCTGATCTTTATGCCAGTTCGCAAATACATTTATGAAATCTTGATTGCTCTGCATCAGAGAATGCGTAATTGTATTATAGATCAGAGAAGCCTGAACGGATGCTCCCACTGTATGATTATTTCGTATTCCAACCCACTCACCTGCAGGGCGATTAAGAAGTCCTTTAGCCAAAAAGTCAGTAATCTTGTCAATGTCGTAACCAACATTCGTTGCAATCATTGTTGTGCGATCTTCTTTGTCATGGCCTTCTTTCCATGGTGCAATATATTTAAGATAATTCCGAGTATACTCGAGCCATTCAGAATCAGTTGCCATGCCTACTAGATCAGTAAGGTAAGTCGTATGAATGATTGGAGCGTTTCTAGGTACAGCAGGCTCTCCCTCTGCTTCCGTGAATACCGTTAGTCCTGCGCCAGGTTGGCCTTCTGGAATGACATACGTTGGCAATAGCGATAAATTGTCACGAAACTCTTGCCACTTCACTCGCTTATCAGCATCTTTACCTAGTTCCTTACTCGCCTTAATCGCTTTATCAAATACAAAGTAAGTACCAGCTAGATCTTGAAACGCATTCTTATACAAAGTTTCGCTTTCAATAGTAGATCCACCTATAACGTATTTCCCTGTTACCTCATCTACAACGGCAAAGTCTTCAAAGAACTCAGTTAAATCAACCAACTTGTCGTATAAGAATTTTTCTAAATATTCATCATCGTAAGTATATTCCCAGTATTTAACCATTGGAACTAATGCCATGGCCGCATGGATTGGAGCACTATCATAGGCAGGGGCTGATGCATATCCCCATGGCGGCATAAATGTTGGGAACAAGACGCCTCTTATTCCTTTAGTAAATTTGGGATACCATTTCGAATTACCAATAACTCTATTCAATTCTTNNGTCCGCCCCGTTTCCCAGTAATCATCAATTAATTTGGTATAAGAGGCAATTTGATTCACCCTATTAGCTACAATGGCTGCATTTGGTGCCCGTTGAACATCTATGTTCATAAAGAATCCACCGCTCCACGCTGTGTTAGTACTACCTGTCCAAGGAAATAAATTGCCACCAAATACTTCTGCTGGTTTATCACTTTGAGCTTCCAAGGCTGCCCCTGTAGCATAGAGTTGGCCGTAATAGATTCTCTCCATTAAAGAGGATTCATCTGCCAGTTTAATGTACGACTTTAACCAGTATTTTTTCCACCAATCCAGATGTTTCTGCTTCACCGTATCTAGCGCAGCTTCTGAATCAATGCCTAAAACATGTGCCTTAGCGTCCTCCAACGATGTCGTGGAGCTCTTACCGCCTTCTGTTGCTGCGATAACAGTTACAGTTTCGCCTGCAGCTAGTTCAAATTTTGCCATACAGGTTTTGTCATCAACCTGACTAAATACAGGATCTTTATCCATAACTTTCAATACGGTAGAAAGTTCTACAGCATAACCGAACCTTTCTTCGGTACCTAGATGCTTGGTAAAGGAGATTAGCTTGTTAACTGGATCAATTGATGTAGTATGGGAACTTTTAGTCCCAGGGGTAGGAGCAACCGTTCTTACACCAATTTCCATACTTGCATCTGTTGTATTGGTAATTTCAGTTACGATCAAATTTTCTGTAGCTGATAGCCAGGTGCTGGTTTCAAAGCCTTTCTCTGAAACCGCCTTAACAATTCCATCTTTCATACTTTGATCGTATCTAAATGGCTTATTACCCGTACCTCCATCCAGTCTCTCATACGTAATTTTCCCATGGGTCGTAGTAGAAAAGGCACTAAGACTATAGCTCTTTTCCCAAGAATCTGCATGCGAGATATAAATTTGTTGCTTGTTCTTATCTCCCCCCATGAAAGCATTAACGGTCCCATTTCCCATTAGAGGTCCATCAGGAGATACAGTTGTTTCGTTGCTAACTTTTGGCAATTGAGNNATCTATTATGGAACTTACTTCCGCCCACTCTGCCTCGACTTTTGCTTGTTCATCTATCTGAGGAGCAGCATGTATATCTTTTGGAAACGCAAAGCTAGTGGCTATCAAACAAAATACAAGCAAGCTAGAAGCAGCTTTTCTAACTTTATTCATATTATTTTCCCCCTTCATGTTGTCATCATTCAAAGCGACTAACTGAACTAAAGGCATCNNGTTTCATAGATTCATAATAATGAACTGCAAATTAAAAACGTCTCCTAACTGTTTTTTAGCAATCACATATACACCACCTCCTCTCATCGCTTAAATCAGTTACCGGATCCCTCCCTTTTTACTTGTAATCGCTTTCATTTTATTACAAAAAAAATTCCTATTTCTGGCTATATTTAATTAATTCACTCTATAAATAGTATCCGAATTGTTTATTCGCTAGAATAGAGAAAAGAAACTTACTTGGTGGACTTTTTGAACCAAAAGGCTAGAAGAAATCGTCGAATTGTATCGGCCGATTAAGTTAGATTAGTTCGTTAATAAAGGCAGATAAGGTATATTCCTTATCTGCCTTGTGCATTAGGATCACGATTTGACTTCGACTTCTACCAATTAAAACGTAACGGAATAAAATTTATCGCTTTCGGAAAACGCTTTG
>DJUJ01000105.1 GCA_002438345.1 Paenibacillus sp. UBA6285 | reverse complement strand
TTATGGACTACCAGAGAAAAGAAACCATTATATTCATAATATGGTAATTATTTTATCCATTTTTCTCATGTCAGGTTTGGTGCAAGGCTAGTGGTATAAATCCCGTAGATTGGGTGCGTGGGACGAGAAATGAGTAGAAGAACGGTATAAATCCCGTTGATTGGGAGCGTTAAGCCTGATGTAGGCAAAAGAGTCTCTCTTTTGCCCCGCGGCCGCCCTTGTTCTGTCTAGCCCAGCCCCTCATCTCTCTGCCCTCCCCACCCCAAAATCTCTAATTATGACCTGATTTTCATTTAGATTGTTCAGCTGGGAAACTGGTTGGAACCGTAAATGTTCCTTCTGGTGGAGTTTTGCAACAGTGGAGTACACTGACTGGTGAAGTATCCGTAGAGTCTGGTACTACCGATGTTTATGTAGTCTTTAACGGTGAGGTACTTCTCAGCCGATTTCAATTTAATCAATAATAAAGATGACCTTTAATCCTGGGATGGAGTGTGCGAATATGGAGTGCTTGGGATGTCGGATTGCTAATGGAATTGAGCCTAACGTAAAAGTAGTATATGAAAATGAATTTCTTACTTGTGTGTTAGATATCGCTCCGTTTAACGAAGGGCATCTCTTGATCCTTCCTAAAAAGCATTATTGGGATCTCGAAGAAATCGATTCAGAGACTTCCTATGCGATAATGGACGCGTCAAAGAAATTGTCAGTTGTCCTGAAGGTTTTGTTCGAACCAGATGGTATAAGCATATGCCAAAATGGCGGAAAGTTTAACGACCTGACCCATTACCATATGCACCTCATCCCTAGATACGAAGGCGATGGATTTGTTTGGAGTGAACCACTACACCCGCACGGTGCTGAGAATTTTTTAAGTCACACGCAAGCAAAGATTCTTGACGTATTAAAAGGACTATAAGCATAAAAAGGGCATTCCTGAAGAAATTTCAGGAATGCCCTTTTCCTTTTGTTAATAGAGTAACGCTCTAATCACATCCGCCACCGCCGCCAGAATCTCCTCCACCGAAATCTCCCCCGCCACTGTGTCCGCTATCCCCACCCCAACTATGACTACCGCTGTCATGACTGGAATGGTGATGGGAGTCACCCTCGTGATGATGGTGTTGGTGGTGATTAGAGTGATTCGGGTTATTTGTATCTAACAGATCTGGATGGCTAGCAGCCATAAAAGACATGTTGGCGGCGTCATTTCGCTTATTTCCTTCAAATCTGTTGCTGTTCGAGCTCGAATCAATACGAACTACGGACTGTATGATAATAATTATAACGACTCCAATAAACAGTATCCCAAAGACCATTATAGATCGCCCTCCCAGTCGTTCATTAAGCTATATTCTCTTAAATTGTACCATAATATAGCATAAATGGAGTTTGATAAATGGAAATCAGCGGTTAGCTGCTTTCGTCAGAAACTCAAGATTTCGATAAAAAATATTGGCAAAATTCAATTTCTTTTCTTTTTTACATTTATATGGGAGTTAACGATATGAGATTATTCCCCTCTAATTAGAAAAGGTTGATTTTTTCACCCCAATTTGCTACCATACGATGTAACTTAATAGTTATTTGTTTTCTAGGGTTCCGCAGCTACCACATAGCTGGTCAGGTCCGAGGGAAAACGCACGAACAGCATCGTTCGTGTCTACACGGAGGGATAAAAGCCCGGGAGGTATCGTCATAAATGACGATGACCTTCCGGGCTTATTTGTTTGTTCGTGGGCAATTATTAGAGTAAGTGAATTGAAGGAGGGCTTGAAATGAAGAATAATTCAGAGTGGATAAAGGTAGTTGGTGCAGCCGTTTTCGAGGTCATGTGGGTCATCGGCTTAAAACATGCCTCCACGACGTGGGAATGGCTGATAACGGTGGTAGCTATAATAATAAGCTTCTATGTGATTGTTTCAGCAAGCGCCAAACTGCCGGTCGGCACGGTATATTCTGTGTTTGTTGGTCTAGGAACCGCAGGTACAGTAGTTGCGGACATGGTTTTATTCGGAGAACCGTTCAAGTTGATGAAGCTGGTTCTAGTGCTTATTTTACTGGCAGGGGTAGTAGGATTGAAAATGGTGACCAAAGAAGCCGAAGTAAAGGGGGAGTCTTAAATGGCATGGGTATTTCTGGTCGTTGCTGGATTATTTGAAATGTTCGGAGTGGCTATGATTAATAGGGTGAATAAACACCGGAATTTGCTGTCGTTTGCGCTGCTCTTTCTTGGTTTCGGAGGAAGCTTTCTGTTTCTGTCACTAGCGATGAAAAGTCTGCCGATGGGAACAGCTTATGCGGTATGGACGGGGATCGGTGCATCTGGTGGTGCGATTTTGGGGATGCTGATGTATGGAGAGGCTAAAGACTGGCGCCGGATCGTTTGTATTATTATGATTCTGGGGGCTGCTGTGGGACTAAAACTGATAGCTTAGTTTGGTATTCATTCGTTACTTTTTCTCTTCAAAAGAAAGATTAGTTTAAATTTGGACACGATTCAGATGTTTAGAAAGGTTCTCATAGGTCGTATAAAGTAAGTATACAATACTTCAATAAGGGGATTTTTAATATGACTAAGGATTCAATCGAACATTTGGCTGAAATCGCAAAAATTAACCAATCTAACCGCATGCTGCTTCCAGATGGAACGTCACTTCCCAGAATTGGGCAGGGAACTTGGAATATGGGTGACGACGTTTCCCGTAGGGAGGAAGAGATTGCTGCACTGAGATTAGGTGTGGAACTAGGCATGGATTTAATAGATACGGCTGAGATGTATGGGGACGGACGCTCGGAGCTTTTAGTAGGTGAGGCTATCAAAGGAATTCGGGATGAAGTTTTCTTGGTGTCAAAATTCTATCCACATAATGCTGGGAACGAGCGCCATGTCCGCAGTTGTGAAGATAGTTTGAAACGTTTGAATACGGATCATCTGGATCTTTATTTGATGCATTGGCGGGGAGATATCTCACTAGAAGAGACTATCTTGGGTATGGAGAAACTAGTCTCTCAAGGAAAAATAGCAAGATGGGGCGTATCCAACCTCGATACCGACGATATGAAAGAGCTGCTAAAGATTGCTGGGGGAACTCATTGTGCTACCAATCAGGTTCTTTATCATTTAGGGTCCAGAGGGATTGAAACTGAACTGCTGCCATGGCAGAGAAGCCACAAGATCCCGGTAATGGCGTACTCACCGCTTGCTCAAGCAGGTTCGCTCCGAAAAGGAGTTGTCGAGAGTGAAGTTGTTCAGGAAATCGCCAGTGCACATCATGCAACTCCGCTTCAGATTATGCTCGCTTGGACGATCCGTGAAGAGAATGTCATTTCTATTCCAAAAGCATCTTCCCGTAAGCACGTCATTGAGAATGCTGCCGCAGGTTTGATTACGCTAAGTAAGGATGAAATCTGGAAGCTGGACGAAGCTTTCCCAATACCATCTTGGAAAGTGCCGCTGGATAAGATTTAAAAATTTGATCTTGAAGACATAAAAAGAAGCCCTCGTTCACTGCGAAGTGATTGAGGGCTTCTTTAATTCTTTATGCGATTAGCTGTTCTCAATAATCGTCTGCAGTGTGGTCCGGTCAAGACCTTCTACAAGCTTGATCAGAAGTTCTTTTGCGGCTTCGTAGTCATCGCTGTGAATAACTGATGATGCGGTGTGTATGTAGCGAGAGCATATTCCGATTACTGCTGAAGGGACGCCGATTCCACTAACATGAACCTGACCCGCATCTGTTCCGCCTTGGGAGACAAAATACTGATATTTGATCCGATGCGTATCCGCCGTATCTTGTACATATTCAATCAGACCGCGATGTGTAACCATCGTAGGATCAAAAATGCGCAGGAGAGCTCCTTTACCCAGATGGCCAAATGCCTGACTGTCACCTGTCATATCGGCAGCAGCACTCGCGTCCAGACCGAAGAAGATGTCCGGGGACAGGAGATTAGCCGCAGTACGCGCTCCCCGAAGTCCTACTTCCTCTTGTACAGTAGCACCAGCGAAGACGGTATTCGGTAGTTTTTTGCCGTGTAATGATTTAACTAGTTCAATGGCGAGACCTACACCATAACGATTATCCCAAGCTTTGGCCAAGATTTTTTTGGGATTGGCAAGT
>DJUJ01000173.1:11038-11186 GCA_002438345.1 Paenibacillus sp. UBA6285 | reverse complement strand
ATGCGGTAATATTATCCTTATGAATATCCATACCACATGCCCGTTCAACTACGATTTCCACCTTAAAGCATCCTCTCTACGGCTAAATTAGAAAGAGGCTGGTGCAACAATCAGAGTAGGATTAATCTCCCATAAGTGCTTCCCAATA
>DJUJ01000173.1:2046-10894 GCA_002438345.1 Paenibacillus sp. UBA6285 | reverse complement strand
GAAACGTTAGTTCAATAAACCAGTGGCCATATCTTGATGGGGTTGCTTGTTGTAAAGTTCTGATTCATATTTTTCTCTACAACTGGCAGGATGTGATTGGAGTTTGGTGTTGATTTATGAGGTCGGCCTTCGCGCATAGTTCGTTAAGATGAGACGCACACTATTAGGGTAATTTGCCATATCTGCCGAACTTATTTTGAAAGGAGCTTCTATCGTCAGAAAGACAATTTCCGCCTACTTTAACACCCTTGATCAGGAAAAAGAGTCGACTTGGCACCACCATTTCCGGCGGCATCCCTGGTCTTGGCTACTTAACGCTCGCCGGTGACCTCGACAGTCCCAATGCCGGTTTACTCGCGGCATCCAGCGCCATTGCAAGAGGATACAGCTCCAGCGGCCCGAGAATTGGGTAAGTGGCCGAGATAATAGACTTGTGGCCTTTGCGGGAAATGTCTTGTACCTCTTGTTCAAAGTAGAATTTTTTTAGACAACATGGCCAGGCAAAATCATTCGAGAATAAGATGAGGAGGCGCTAAGTTAATGTCCAATAAAAAAAGTTACTATGCATTTGAGGATCCGCTTGGCACCACAGTTGAATTTCAAGCCACTAGCTTACAACAAGCCATGGTGATTAAAAAGAAGAAGGCTCATGAACTGGGGATTCCTAAAGAGGCTTTTGAACTTACGAGCATACGCAAGAAACCAAGCCAGAGCGCATAGCCTTTTTCCTACGATTTCATAGTAAATGTCAATCTTCATTTTGCAATTCATTAGGGGCATGAAGCCATAAAACACGTGGAAGCCGCTTATTTGCGGCTTTTTCATTCTAACGATATATGTTCTTGTCAAAAGCCCGTGACAAGAACATATATCGTTAACCGAATTAGGACAAGAATATTGTTACCCGCAATTAACATACCTTCTTAACAAGACAGTTTGTAGCGTTTGCACTGATGTACTCAACCAGGAAGAATCAGTGATGAGCGAGGGCAGCAGTGGAGGGACCGTAAAAAGCCGGTGCTTGAACACAGGAGTGGGAATTGATTGAACAAGTGCTCGCTTACTCGAAACGGTAACGGGAGCAGATAACAATTACTCAATTTGAACCAGTTCAAGATATTAAGATCCGGGGAGTTGTGATCGCCATAGACAGGCAACTACGGCGGATCAAACTGCAAATGGAATATGACTATGATTGGATTAAGATCGATGATGTGATTCAGGTAACTACATAAAAAACGCCCCGGAAACTTTCCCGGGGCATAACTACTATTCCTCGAATAACTCATCCATTGAATTTAGAAATGGTTCCAGGTATACAAATATAGCGAAGAGGCTAATACATATCCGCTTCCTCTTCAAATGGAATAGAGGCCCCTATCACCATTAGGGTGGAAGGGGCTCATCCTAAAAAAAGCATTAACCTTGTCATTACACTCCAATTCGGTATCTTCTATTTTCTACCATTTCTTCAGATAGCGCAACCATATTCATGCGGATTTTTCATAAGCAAATCAATCAATAGTATAAATAACCCACTCTCCTATATCATTTTTCCGGATAGCGTACAGCATTTTAACATCTTCAATTGTATCTGATGTTGTATCCAACCGTTGTCCGATTACCGTAACGTTTACCTGTTGTTCGTTAGGCAAATTATCATCAATACTTTCGATGCCTGTAAATTTATAATGATATTGTTCACCATAATAGGGCTCCATAGCTTCTACAAGTTTTTCGTTTACAAACCCAGATTCGAAAAGTGAGTGGTCATGTTCAACCAAAGCGGTAAGATTTTTTTCGAGTACTTCAAGAGCAGTTNNTATCTTGATACGATTTCATATTTATCGTCAATTCTGCTTTAAAGCTGGTTTCTTTCGGCTGCTTGGTTTCTGTGTTTTGCTTCTTCTCCGTATTGTTCGCTGAATTGGGTGTTGGCGTCGTTGCTGCTATATTCGACTCCTCTTTTGATATTGGATCCCCTCCACATGATGTCAGAAAGATTAAAGACGTCAACATGACCGTCATTGCAATTTTTTTTAACATCAAATCCCACCTTTTTAAGAATATGTTAAGTTAGACGCAAAGAAGTGTGAATAAGTTTCAAGTTAAACTTTACTTGGAAGATCAAAAAAGGGAAATCCAGATTGGATTTCCCTTTTAGGCTCTTAAGACCAGCTCGCTCCATTAACTGTTAAAATGCTGTAAATACTACGCGGTCCGCCAGAAGTGTAATTCGTTCCGTCTGCCTTTTTAGCACGGATTTGTGCAGCTGTACTACCGTCGAGCATGACGGCATCTGTGCAACCGAGATACTTCATAATTCCTCTCGCTTCAACAGCTGTGCAGTTGGTTGCTTTTGTCATTGCCGCCATCACAATTTTCCCGCTTTTATAACCGATCGCAGCGCGTTTATTATCGCTCCAACTCAGCGTTCCTCTTTCATCTTTGACGAGATCTGCATAAACCGCATCACTCGCAACGCTCTCCTGCAACTTGAGGCTGATCCCACCAATCGCCCAATCAATCCAACTCGTTGGAATAGACAGATCCGCAATTTTGTTTATGACCGAAACATAAGCTGTCTGTGAGGTGCCATTGTTTGGTCGCATACAGACTAGTGTCCCGCGTTTCAAGGTCGCATTGGTGGAAGCATAATCCCTTACAGGATTACCGCCGGAGGTTACCGCAATACCGTGAACATAACCGGTACTATCATCAAAGAAAGTGCCATTAATACCGTATTTGGACGATGTTGTCAGGTTACTGCCGCCTAAGTCCTCAACTCGAATGGTAGACATGTCGGCTTCGATATAGTCCACAGTAATTCCATTCCATGTTATTTGTTTATATGTTGCTACAGCCATTTCAATCATCCCTCTCTTTTGTATAAGAGAAATCGTAGGAATCAACCGATAATTGCCATTCCCCAACAATTCCAGTTGCCGATCTCCTTTTCACTTATAAGGGTAAAATGTTTGGCCTATTTACAACCGTTTAGAAGATTTTATAAACGCATAAGGGATTTTCCTGATGATTGGGGTGAAGACATCTTTATATTTTCAGCATTATTGTAGAGAGTCATTCGAATCGAAGGTAGACACAGTAGCTAAGGCTGAACTAGGACAAAACCGAAGAGTAGAAGAAGAATTCGCTGTTATGAACTATGAACAGGAAACCAAGGGTCAGTTGTCATTTAATTTTCCTTTAGGTAATGACACCCGAAACAAAGCATTGAATGAAGGAACTCTGGCACAGTTGTGGAATTGAATAATAGAGGGGGAGGAAATATTTCATGGACCAATCGGACATAATGAGAAACTATCATAGCTATATTGACGAAATAAAAGGAACCTACGATCCAATCATAAAAAAGATGAGAGAACAGAAGAACGAGAAGTGGGTTAGTATTGCTTGGAAAGGCCCCATTAAGCAACTAATTGGTTATACAAAACATTTTAAAGTACTTTCTGCAATTAAATGGAGCTCATTACCTATACTAGGACAAGCGTTAATAATCTTCACAGGTTGGTACAAGAACCTACCTCTATGGTCCATCATTCTGACCAGTGTAGTTTTGTTATTTGCTATCTATTACTTTTTTTATGTAAAACGATACATAGACAAGATGGCAACCTTGGGAACGCCTGAATTTCATGTTGAAGCTTTGAAAGCCAGACGACCAGCGGAATACACTGTTTGGAGTACTTTCATTCAAAAAGATCACTTCACGTTTAATGGTCTATACAATGCTTTCAATACATTACTTGTTCCTATTAAAGATGGTAGTATCGAGTCGGTGCTACAATATTCTTTAGGTAGGGAAGAAGTATTGGAGGATACTATCCAAGACTTAAGAGATCGAATTGAAGAGTATGAACGAACAGTAGATGGACTAGCTAGCGAGCTAGATAATTCGGACAATAGTATCTCCTAATTAGTTAATTTACTAACAGAGGTCAACACTAATCTGTATCGATTAACCAATGACGTTCTTGATTTTAGTGATCTAAGATTCGTCTCTCCATTTACAATTTATGCTCTGAATGATAATAAACTCACAAAGTTATACGATGTTGGCACTTCTGGAGGAAGTGCTAGTGAGATAGATTTATCTATCACTCAAGAATTAGAATATGCTGCTGTATCTGCAGCAAAAGAAAAATCTAACGATTCATTTATAAGCTACCCATATCCAGGAAGAATTGTGGTTGCTTTCTCTATGAAGATGCTAAATAAGGAACGTTGGGTGTGGTGCTTCCACTTTGATGAGTCTGATAAACGTGCCTTGTCTCTAGTAATTTCCAATGATATAATAGAGACAAGACAAATTAGAAAACTTATTCATGCTTTTTGTTTAATCTTACATAAAAACATGATCTCAAAAAAGGAGGCTACCCAAGATGCTGCAGAACAAGCCAATTAAGGTAGAGGATATCTCTCAAAAAGAAATAATGGATCAACGGCGTAAGCTGCGTAACGAAATGTTAAAGCAACTTGGTGAAAGAGTAGCCGTTACGGAAGAGAAAGCTGAGAAGGTATTGCTTAGAGCATAACTATAAGAAAAACCCTCGGGAATTCCCGGGGGTTTTTTTGTGCATAGGTTTATTACTATGAAACTTGAGAAGACTACATACTATGAATCTCTAATAGAAGGGAAGTAATAGTATGAATAAAAAAGGCAAGCTTCTTACATTCCAAAAAAAAGCAACCAAAATTGTTGATCGTACACAAGCAGAGATAATGAAGGAAAGAAAAGAAAAAAGAAATGAACTATTAAACAATCTGAAAAAAAACAAAAAATAAGAGAGATATACTCGCAAGCATCTGACCAAGACCAAATTAGAAATTATAGATTGATATTATAGCTCATTAATAGTATGGAAGTTCTCTGGATTCGTTGCATGTAATAGTGTATAAAAATTGGATAACCCTATAAGAATTTGGGTAATAAAACAAATGTAACAAAATAAGGAAGAAAAACGTCTATTATTAAGACGAATCTATTATGGGAGGTTTTATTATGATGAAAAAATTGACGATTTCCTTATTTGCCTCAGCTTTACTTGTGCTTCCAGTAATACCGGTGCTTAGTTTTGCGGCGGATACATCCAAACCCACGATCATAAACAACGGCCAAATTAACAACGGTCGAGTTCTCATTCCGTTACGAGCTGTTTCAGAAAATTTAGGTGCGAGTGTGGAATGGTTTCAAGCGGAGAAAGAAGTAAAGATTAAAAATGGCGACTCGACCATCTGGCTTGCTGCAAATTTCAAACGCGCAATTATTGAATCACCGCCGACTACAGATAACCCAGATATTCCGCACCGGGAATATATTGATTTGGATACTGCCACGCAGGTCATTAAAGGAACAACCTATGTTCCGCTACGCTTTGTCGGTCAATCGCTAGGTGCGAATGTCTTATGGAACCAACAGTCTAAGCAGGCGACAATGACATTGGGCGGTAAGGGACTCGTTGTCAACATGGAGCAACCGTCTATTCAAATCTCTGATAAGCAGAAAGTTATGGATCCACGGTTAAAACTACTTTCCGATAAATTAAATCAAGCAGCTGATGTCTCTTCAATTAAAAATATTAGTTCCTACTTCAAACCGTACTTTACGGATAAATTAATTAAGTCTATCGTTCAAAATAAAGGCTTGAATACAGCTAGTACCTATGAAGCGCCTGCCTCGTCGCCAGTATACATTAACAAGACTTCAGCCACGCTTTCGCAATCGGTTATATTGGCAAATGGTCTAACAGGAGACGATCAATATGCCGAGGATCGTACGATCACTCTCGTATTTACGAATGGTGTATGGAAGGTCGATAGCGTCAGCAAGGGGTCGAGGGTATTAATCTCAGGGTTCTCAGATTTTCAACCTCAATAATTATTCATAGGCTCCTGATATTTGATTAAGAAAAACAAAGAAGCCCTCATAAAAAGGGCTTCTTTGTTATGTTTATTTATTACAAAGTCTGAAAAGCAATAAGTGCCGGGGTAGATGCTGCTCCCGCAGTTGATAAAGTAATTATACGAGTAATTGAGGCTCCAGATGCGAGCGTTACCGTAGCCACTTCAACCCCTTCTTGATTACTTCCTGGAGTATCCAAGTAGGATTTAACCGCAGGGATTTTGTAAGTCACACCATCACCGCTCCACTTAACTGCACCTGCATAATATTCAGTACCGCGAGCTCCAATATAAATCTTCACTTTTTTTTCAGAGCCAGTATCATTACTAAGAGTGACAGTAAGGTTGTATTTGACTCCATAATGTCCTTTATCACTATCTGCTGGTCCCTGAAATACTGGAGCACCAGAAATTTTATACGAATTGCTTGCTGTCATTAGGTTATCCAATTGCCGTTACTAGCGTTGTAATATGCCCATCCGCTTCCAGCTTTATAACTAACTGAGCTCGCAATATCGGCAAAGCCCCATGAACCGCGGGGGTGCGTGGAATTATTTTCCGGATTGGTGTAGTAATTGACAACCGTCGTTTGGTTTTGACGTAGATTAGCACTTACACTATTTGCTGATTGACGCTTACGATGAAAGGATGATAATTAGAATAACCCGATGTCTAAAAAATGAGTTTAACAAACAAAAATTTCCTATGATGATCTGATTGAAAGTATAGCTATTTTATTTTTCAAAAAATAATGAAATCCTTAGTTGTAAATACCGACACTAATTTTCCTATATAAGTGAAGCCAACAAATTCTAGAAAGCGAACGATACTCTTTCTAGAACTCAAACGGTTATCAAACATACAGAAGAGGAGTGTCCTATTTATGCCAACTACATTACCGTACACACTAGAATTTAGAGAGTCAGTCGGAGGTCAGACTAAATTTGCAATTATTAAAGTTCCCCTATCTCGCGTAAAACCTGAAATTATCAATACACAAATGCAACAAACACCACATATTGGAATTAACGGAGGTTTTTTTCCAGCAGCCAATGGCTATAATCAGCCGGCGACAGGTTTGCGAGCAATTAGTTACTGGAAAGGGGATAGCAATTACTATTCTTACAATGGTACAAGCAGTTCGCAAGTTTCACGAAAGACCTTTGTTTCTTATTTAGATAGCAGTAATAATACAAGAGCTACCTATATTTATGCCAAAAATCTTAATGAAGTATTAGCAAATTATCCAACAGCCCAAGCCGTTATTGGTGGAATGGATTATAACCGCTCAAGTTGGACTTCTGACATTATTAGTACGGGATATGATTTTGCTGCTTGGCGTACTGTTCTCGCTTGGGATGGCACGTATGGTTACTTAATGGTCACCAACGGAACCTCCGTAACGGTTTCAAATTTGAAATTAGCATTGGAAGAAGTAGGACTAAATCCTGCTAACTCTATTGTACTTGATGGTTCTGGTTCCACCGCAATGCGAGTAGTTCAAAATGATGCTATTCATTGGTACGGATCCCCTACTCACGAAAGGTATATCGGTAATATGGTTCGTGTTTATGGAATTGATTGGTTTTAAGTTTTTTTATCAGGCGATGCCATTGGCATCGCCTCTTGTCTATGTTAAGGTTTGGATTTCGGAGCAATTTGTATTATCCTGTAACAAATAGAAGCGAAAGGAGTTTTAATATGGATCGGCTAAAAAAGGAATTAGTATTTAACCTTTGCATTTTCTCTTTTATTCTAAGTATCATATACAGTACCTTGATTACGAATATTAACACGTCCTTAGTATCCACTACTCCGTACGATAGCAATTCAGGCCAAGCTGTTGTGTTTGTGCTATTCTTCTTACTACTATTTATTTTTCACATTGCGATTAGTTTTCTTAACTATGCTGTAGCAATATTTTCAGGAAGAAAGCTTGTGAAACGAATTGTTATTTTTAATACAATAGGACTGATTTTAATTGGTGTAATTTATTTTGCAGTGAAGGAATCAATTGTATTGTTCTTAATCTTCAGCTTTTTGATTTTCTCGGTTGTTACACTTTGGAATAATCGCAATAGTAAAAAATAATCAACGAGTTTTTGTTAATATGTCTTCAAAAAGATTACTCATCATAACGGAAATTAGGCGCTTCTCTACACTGTCTAATTTCCGTTTTTTATTTAGTGTCAGAAGAAAATAATGTTATAGACTGGAAAATAAAGTGTTAGACTGACGAAGCTTCATTAAGCTCACGGGCAGATTACGGCAACATAATGCAAATAGGATTCGTCTGATAATACTGAATCCAAAAGAACGGGGTGCATAATCTTCTTGAAGAAAAGAATCATTATTTTTTTATTATTTGTCCTGTCCATTGGCATATTATCATCATGTACTGATACTAAAAAACCAGAAGTATCAGATAGTAAATCATTGAAGATTATAATTTTTCAGGGATTAAATTACAGGGTAACTGATGAAAAAGTCGATGACCAAGGCATTGAACAAAAAGTTGGAGAAGTGAAATCTTACTCAAATAAAAGTGGCGAGCACTATGTTGAAGACGCTTTCTCAAACGCATATCAGATCGGCACTGACCTTTATAAAATCAAAGATAACGACGTGATAGAGGCTATTGCAGTAAAAACTGAGGATACATATCTTAAAGCAGTTAAACGGTGAGATTAAGCTAACGGGACACGTTAGTTCAATGAAACAGCGACAGTCTAGGACTTTATTTTCTCGTCCATGGCCGTCGCTGTTTCAATTTTTTAGGCTCGTCTAAATACTTTATTTTCACCGTACATTTAAATAAGCAGAAAATATCAAGTTTGTCCGTTTGCCCTGTCTTATGATGAACTTAGAAAGGCAGGGTGACTATAATGAAGAAAGTAAAAACACAATTAAAGAATTTCCACGGCAG
>DJUJ01000173.1:0-2008 GCA_002438345.1 Paenibacillus sp. UBA6285 | reverse complement strand
TCGATCGGTATTGCAGCGGTATCAACGAGGAAATTCAAGGCTTTGCAGATACCATCGGTGTCGGTCGCGGACAGGTTCTGTTTTATGCAATGACCTATTTGGAGCGCGGATGCAGCCTGATGGCGGTGCTTCCCCGCAAAACCGAAAACGGACATACGCTCATGGCTCGAAATTACGATTTTAATGATGAGTTGGAGGAAATGTGTTTTGCATCCACTGCCATTGAGGGTAGGTATAGACATATCGGATCCACGCTAAATTGGTTTGGCCGGGGCGACGGAATGAACGAATGGGGGTTGGCCGCCTGCAAGGCCAGCAACGGATTGCCTGTTGGGAATTTTGAGGGCGGGCAAAAAGCGGGGGTCACAGGCTTTCAGTTCTGGATCGTCATTCGCAGCATTCTAGAAACTTGCAGAAATGTAGATGAAGCAGTATCATGGGCGATGGAAGCGCCAATCGGCTATAATATCAATTTAATGCTTGCGGACAGCAGTGATAAAATTGCCTTGTTCCAGTGTATGAACGGCCATAAGGCATATCGTATCTTAGACAATAGTAGTGATGAAGCATTCTTGAGCGCTACCAACCATGTGATTCTGCCTGAACTACAGCCATATGAAAAAATGCGGATTGAAAACTCGATTATCCGCAATGAAGCGATCGTGAAAACTTTTCAGTCGAAGGATAAACTAGCGGGCGACGATCTGAAGCGCTTGCTGTCCACCTCTTATCCGACTGGCTTGTGCTGTCATTATTATCCGGAGTTTTTCGGAACACTGCGTTCCATGATCTTTGACGTGACCGATAAAAAGATAGAAATGACATTTGGCTCGCCACAAACAAATCCGTGGCATACCTTTGAGGTGGGGGACTTGAAGGAGCAGGAGATTTCCGTAAAACTCCCTATCGAAAAAGCAGATAAAGAATTTTACAATATAACGTTCTAAGAAGGGGAGGGAACCGCATTGGATAACGAGCAGACGATCGGGAAGGCCATCGTCTTTATTGAGAACAACCTGTATGAGCAAATTACCGCCTGCGATGTATCGGATGCGGTTTCCTACTCGTATTATCATTTCCATCGTTATTTTCAAGCCGTCATGGGGGAAACCATCGGCAGCTATATCCGTTCAAGACGGCTCACGCAAGCGGCAAGAGAATTGGTCCATAGTGAGAATGAGAAAAGGATTTTGGATATTGCCATTTCCCTTCAATTTGAGTCCAATGAAGCATTTACGAGAGCATTTAAAGCAAGATATCAGATGACACCTAAGCAGTACAGGAAAAACGGGGTTGATATTCTGATTGCGAACAGGCCATCGGATGCATATGCTGAGTTTGGCCGTACCAATTATTCTCTAACTCCTGAGATCATCGACGTCACATCAAAGCGTATCTTGGGCATCCGCTTTGAAACAAGCGTTGCAGAAAATAAACGTATTATGATGTGGGAAAAGCTTAATCGACAGCTTTCTGCTATGGGAGATTGGACGAGAAATACCTGCCGCTATGGTATTTTTGAGGTTGGCGGCAAGTGTTCACGAGATAGTTTTCATGAGGAAAGCAGCGCATCAGAATTTATTGGGATCGAGATGACAAGCGATTTTAAAGCTCTGACTGGTTTTGAAGTTAAAGAGCTTGTCGGCGGCAAATACGCGAGGTTCGTTCATTCCGGTCCGGTTGGCGCTTTGTTTCAAACCTATCGCTATATTTGGGGCGTTTGGTTTCCGAAGAGCCGATTTGAGATTGCCGACCGTGACGATTTTGAATGTTATACCGAAAGGTTTCTTGGTACGGATTGTGACAAATCGCAGATTGATATCTATTTTCCAATCGCATGAGTGGAAACATCAGAGTAAACAGGGGCACATGATTGTGCGCCTGTTATTCGTGTTTGTCGAGTCCATATGTTCACTGTCTAATCTATATCGATGAGTTTCTTTTGGTTTTGGATTTGGGTTGACAATTCATCCCTCCACGTTAATTGTGTTTAATATATATTAAACAC
>DJUJ01000063.1:3455-3745 GCA_002438345.1 Paenibacillus sp. UBA6285 | reverse complement strand
GCTTCCGATTAAACTCATCTTTGAAACTAAGTTCTGAGCATTATATTCAAAAGTAATTCTATTTTTTTCAGACGCAGTGGCATTATCACCAGCATCCGATGCAATATAGATAGAGATGAGTCGTTTATCTTCATTATCATCTGTCTTGTAGTTGAACTTGATACTATTCTTTTTATCTGCCTGGGTGGCATCATATTCAATGTGGTCAAGTAGTCCTTCTTTACTGTAGACTTCTCTGACTCCTGCATCGTCTTGTATGACGAAGTTTGTATCTTCAATTAGGAAGTCAT
>DJUJ01000063.1:0-3321 GCA_002438345.1 Paenibacillus sp. UBA6285 | reverse complement strand
AGTTTCAGTGAAAGTCTGGTTATTATTGAATGTGTTATATGAACCCAATTCTGTATCGATTGTGGGATAGAAGTCTTCATCTCCTAATAGAGTAGAAGAGTCTCCTTTGATCTCTACAAGTTTTTCTTCGGCATCATCAATAGCACTTTCTCCGAAGTAGTTATTGATAATCTTATCAGTGACTGCACCTTTATTTCGGAACGATGTAATCTTTACCTTATAGTTCTTATCATTTTCACCACCAGCTGTGATATATGTCGGTGAAGGATCTAGCGGTAGTTCTCTTCCACCGCCAACGACTCCATCTTTATTCAACTGATATTGACCGGAGACAGGCCATAATTTTTTATCTCTTGTATGCCATGTTGTCACATCTTTTCCTAGGACATCGACAAGCTCATAGTCCTTACCATTGAATAGATATATGCCATAGCCGTCAGCACCTAGGACTTTGTTCCAACTTGCCATAAGGAAGCCGGAATTCTCATTTCTATTATCAGGATATCCATCGACAGTGGCGCTGACATTCTGTGTCGGGACATATACCTTTAAGGTAGAAGACTGTGCACTTTCTCCCTTTGTCGATGCTGCTGTAATTCGGAATGAGTAATTTTTTGCTGTTTTTGTGCCGTTAAGATTGAATAACGTAAGAGGATTACCTGGAAGTTGAACCCCATCATTATTTAAACGATATATGTTAGTTGAGGTCGCTGTAATACTTTTCATCTGTTCAGCAGTAGGATATATTTTTTTGTCCTTAGATGACCATGATGTTCCTGTCACTGTATCAATCTTTTCATAGGCATTGCCATTATAAAGAAAAACGTTATATTTGGTCGCACCAGCAACACCCGGCCAGCTGATGTTGATTTCTGCATTATCATTGGCATCAGATGTAACTGATTTAATAGACGGTAATGCAGGTGTCGCAGGAATCAGCTCAGCAAGAGATTGTTGATCGACATCAGAAGGCGTTCCACTACCTAATGCGTAATCGGTAATCACACGGAATTGGAAGGTCTTATCTGTACTTGTTGCACCTGTGCTTTTTGTATAGAAACTAGATGGATCGATTGGTAGATCAGTTCCATCACCTGCTCTAAATTTGATACCTTGGGTTGTTGTATCTTTAGTTGTATATTGTGCTGTCGTCGGCCAGATGCCTTTACCTTTTGTAGAGAATGACGTTGAAGTGCCGGTATAAATCGTCTGCCAGCCCTTGCCATCATACATTTGAAGACGGTATCCCTTTGCGCCTTGGATTGCTGGCCATGTAGCTGTGATAGAACCTGTAGAAGTGCCAGTTATGATAGAAGGTTCTGTTTTGATCGCCTGCATCTTTGGATAGCTATAAGTTACAGAGATCTTAGATTTATTTGCAGCATTTTCGGAGGCAGTCAACTGTTTCCAGTAAGTCATACCGTTCCCGTTGGCGTGCAGTTTCAGTCCGTAATCTTTTGAACCTGTAGCAATACCTTTGACATATGTGAGGACATTGAAGCTGAGCCACTCATTAACTGCAGCAGCATCTTTAGTGATGTTAGTGCTGGTTGGTTTCGTATCCCAGGTGACGCCGGTTTCAGACCACGTAGCATTTGCTTTATCTGCCCAGACATCCATCGGGGTTGCACCGTTATAATTCCATTTGACATAGGACTGCATTTTCGCTGCACTGACACTAGCTCCTAGGAGTTGAGTCATGGAAGGAAATTTGAGGAATGCATAGTTAGTACCAGTTGCTGTATCATATTTACCTATACGTAGGACATATTCACCTAGCGTCGAGTTCCAGAACTGATTTAAATTGCTGGTAGGCAATGCGCTTGAAACAAAAGTGTCTAGCGTAGCATCCTTAGCGAAACTAGGATCGATATACACCGGATAGCGTCTTTCCTTATCATCTAACCATTTTTGGTCAGGTACTACCTTTACAAGATAGCCGTCTTTTTCCTTATAGACTTCATACTTGATATCATAGGATTTTGTAGAAAGTCCACTTTTTTCGTCTATCTTGCTATCAGACATTTCAGGACGAGGCATAGTGAATGCGACTTCACCTTTTTTATTAGTGAATTCAACAGTGCCTTCTGTAGTTGGATGGGCTTCCATTGTTGTTTTGATTTTGTATTGAATGGCTTGCAGCCCTTTTTGATTATTATTCAAAACAATATCTTCTTTGACTTCGTTATTAAGCACGACATGACGTACATCAATATTTGGAAAAATGCCTTTATACCAAATAGTATTATCTTTGATATCTGATTTACGCGTTTTCGGCGCTCTTACTTTATTGTCATATTCCATTCCACTTAACGTGACTGATATTTGTTCATCGCCTTCATTTAAATTGATGAAAGAGGAATTATCACTTAAAGTATCGTTGAATTTCACATTGATATCAGTATTTTTCGTTGATATTTTACCATCTTTTAAAGTTAAAGATGGATCTATTTTTGCCCATTCGCCCTTTTCATCTTTTTTCATGACTTGATCATCAAAAATATTGGCTTGATAAACTCCAGCCTTATCTCTTTTCTGTACACTGATATTTTCTTGTTGAAGGTCATCTGGAGATAATAAATCTTTCTCTTCAATTGTGTTCTTTGCTAGATTACTGTCAGTTTCATTTTTGGATGAAGTTGACACTGGATCATCTTCATTGCTTGTTTCTTTTTTTATGTCTTCTTTTGTTTCCCCTGTTTCTGCATGAGCAATGAAAAGATCATAGGGCATTAAAGACAATACCAATGAGAAACTCATTAACCATACAAATATTTTAGTGAAAATTCCTTTATTCATAAATACCTCCTTAATTTGTAATACCATTTCATAATAATTCAGAAATTTCTGTATAACAATATAAATTTGCATATGATACTATTTTTTTGTATTAATATGCATATAAGGATAATTTGCGAACGTATGTTCTATATGTTATAAATGATTTGAGGAGGTGTCAAATGTACGATTACGGTCAATGTACTTCAAGATGGATAATTTGTGTTGATTTAAAAAGTTTTTTTGCCTCTGTATCGTGCTTATCTAAAGGATTGAACCCGATGAAGACCAAGCTTGCGGTTGTTGCAGATACTAAACGTCAGGGATCAGTTGTATTAGCTGCAACTCCCCCACTGAAAGCTTTAGGTATCAAAACAGGTTCACGACTCTATGAGATTCCGATGAGAAATGACATCTTCATTATCAATCCTTCCATGATGAGGTATATTCAAGTGTCTAATCGCATATCTTCTATTGCCCTGCAGTACGTTGCACCGGAAGATTTTCATCAATACAGCTGGATCGTCTACACTTAGTTGGACA
>DJUJ01000064.1:5822-7262 GCA_002438345.1 Paenibacillus sp. UBA6285 | reverse complement strand
AAACGACGTGCATCGTCAAGCAAGTTCATCATTAAATGCTTAAATGTTTCCCGCCATGAAGTCCCTTTTATCTGTGTGGACGCATTGAATAATCCGAAACGCTCACCATGAATCTCATTAATTAACCGGGAATAACGACCTAACTCTGCCTCAATACTTATTCTCTGCTGCGGACTTAGTTCTTCCTTAATTTCATTATAGGGCTGGCCGATTATTTTCTCCATGAAAAAAAACTCACTCGAAATCAAATTTTTACTGTTATCATAAGCGTATACCTCAGGCACGGGTACTGTCCCTTTAGACTTCATCAGTTGCATCGCTGCAACCTCAGTAGCCATGATATCGTGCTCGTAACTAAGGGTGTCTGTCTCATCTGATGGCGCTATCTTAAGGATCATGGCTCTACCATCTGACAATAGAAGGTCATATGCTGCGTTAAAATAACCTCCCGTCAGTTCCGTACTTCGAATAATGTTCACATGACTTCCAAAAGCAGCACCTACTAGAATGCTCTGCTGATCTGTCGTTAATTTCGTTTTAGTAAAACTTTCCAATCTCTCACCACCATTAAGAATTAGTATTAACGATAAACAATCCTTCTCCAATTGAATGAAAATTGTTAAAATTAGAACTAACGAGTATCATTAGCCTGCTTTTTATGAAAGAGAGGAAACCATTATCATGATTATCAAACCTAGAACACGCGGCTTTATCTGTACTACCGCCCATCCGCAAGGTTGCGCTCGTCAAGTAGAGCGGCAAATCGAATATATCCAGACACAACCCGAGATCAAAGGACCACGCAAGGTGCTTGTCATTGGCGCCTCTACAGGGTATGGCCTCGCCTCACGGATTACAGCCGCCTTTGGGGCTGGAGCCAGCACGGTNNCCGCCAGAGCAGCAGCAATGGAACCCGTACAGCCTCTGCTGGGTGGTACAATTCAGCAGCTTTTGAAGAGCTTGCAGAGAAATCTGGTCTTCAATCCTTCAGCGTAACCGGTGATGCCTTCTCCAAGGAGACCAAGAATAGAACCGTACAACTGATTCGCAGTGAGTTGGGACAAGTTGATCTAGTCATATACAGTGTGGCTTCTGCTCGCCGAACAGATCCTGTGACGGGTGAANNGAAATTTATAACTCCGTAATTAAACCTATAGGAGATACCTACACGAATAAAACCGTAAACTTTCATACAGGTGAGGTAAGCCAAATCTCCATCGAACACGCTACCGACAAGGAAATCGATGATACCATTCGAGTCATGGGTGGTGACGATTGGCAGCTTTGGATTGAAGCACTCCTGGAAGCTGGAGCATTAGCTGATCATGCCACCACAATCGCTTTCTCTTATATTGGACCAGAACTCACCCAATCCGTATATCGCAAAGGCACGATTGGGCGTGCAAAAGATCATCTCGAATCAACAGCACATACGCTTAA
>DJUJ01000064.1:0-5795 GCA_002438345.1 Paenibacillus sp. UBA6285 | reverse complement strand
AACATACGCTTAACGAAGAACTTTCTATTATAGATGGTCGGGCATATGTAGCGGTTACGAAAGGTCTCGTCACACAGTCTAGCTCGGCGATTCCTGTCGTACCCCTGTACACTTCTGCGCTATACAAAGTCATGAAAGAGAAAGGACTTCATGAAGGCTGTATTGAGCAAACCTATCGGTTGTTTGCAGAGCGTCTCTATGCATTAGAAGGGACTCCAGTGGATGAAGAAGGCCGTATCCGAATAGATGACTGGGAGATGTCCCCGGCTGTACAGAATCAAGTGACTCAGATCTGGGATGAACTCACTACAGACAACATCTATGAACTGACAGATCTACAAAGCTACAAACTGGAGTTCTTCCAGTTATTTGGTTTCGAGACGGATGGTGTAGATTATGAAGTCGAGACTGATCCAGAAGTTACGATTACAAATCTGCGATAAATATTAAATCGTGTCGCGGGCTATCTTTTCCCTAATGTTAATGGTTGCTCGAGAGCATACATTTCTTCTTCTATGGAAATCATCTTTTGCTCAATCACTTTACGGGCGTCTGCCAGTGCCTGATTATAAATATAAGGCGAGAGTTCTTTGAGCATAAAATCGAGAAGATTCTCACTTGCTAATTGGCCAATTTCGCTAGATAACTCCGTATCAAAATAATCCTGAATACTGGATGTAATCTGAAGTTTGTGTTCTCTCTGTATTTTTATCGGCTGCATGATCGTCCTCCAATTTGTATGGTTTAAGATTCAGATTATCGATACAGGAAAATGACGTGCTTCCGCACGTCATTTCTTATATCTATACAATTGATTCACTACTGCTTTCACCAGAAATTACAGCTGTTCATCAATTAATTTAAACCCACCACATTTCTGTCAGTGGCTCCTCAATCAATACTTGTTGAAGATTACTTACAGCTTTAGAGAAGCCTTCTTCCACAGACATCAATCCATCTTCATGCTCGATACTGACTACATAATCATATCCTACCAAACGAAGAGCACTCATAATGTCAGCCCAAGTCTTAAGATCATGTCCAAAGCCGACCGAACGGAACTGCCAAGCGCGGTCAAGCATTTTGGTATAGGATTGCATATCTGTTAAGCCATGCATATTGACATTGACTGGATCAATGACAGTATCTTTAGCGTGGAAGTGATGGATTGCGCCTTGGCGCCCCAAAATATGAATCGCTTGCACCGGATCAATCCCTTGCCACCACATATGACTCGGATCTAGGTTAGCGCCGATCACTTCACCCGCAGCTTCTCTGAGTCGCAGCAGCGTACCTGGTGTGTGGACGGAGAATCCACCGTGCAGCTCAAGACCAACCTTCACATCATGCTTTGCGGCAAAGGCTCCCCATTCAGTCCAGTAAGGAATCACTTTATTCTCCCATTGCCAATCCAGAATTTCTTGATAATCATTTGGCCATGGAGCTACCGGCCAGTTCGGATACTTGGCACCCTCATGATCACCTGGACATCCAGAGAACGTATTAACGACTGGAACACCTAGCTTTTGCGCCAATTTGACCGAGTTCACAAAGTCCTCATGATCCTTTTGGGAAAGCTCTTTTTGTGGGTGTAGCGGATTTCCGTGACAACTCAGTGCACTGATCGTCAATCCACGGGATTCCACGGCATGTTTGAATTCTTTCAATGCTGTCTCATTCTCGAGAAGCATCTTAGGATCACAATGACTGTTACCAGGATTGCCTCCTGTACCGATCTCTACCGCCTTTAGACCTTTGGATGCTACATAATCAAGAGCATCCTCCAGCTTGCGACCACCAAACAAGACCATAAATACTCCAAGTTTCATTGTAAGTCACCTCTTTTGCAAATAGTTTACTTACCTTCACCATACATATCGAAGTCTTTCAGCACTTGATTCTTCTCAGCAGATTCAAAAATAGCTTCAATCAAATTCTGAACACGCATTACTTCAGCATTCTTAACGATTGGTTCGGCTGTTCCCTCAATAACGGCTGCGAAATTGTCATAGAAGCTAGAGCCTAGTTCCGCTGGTTGAGGTAAAGCTTCTGTAATGGTAGCCCCTTCCGAAGGAGGCGCCATAGTTTTGGTTAATCCTACACCTGCACGAATAGGCTTCGGCTCGATCTTTTCACCTTCATTGTTTCTAGTTACTAATCGTCCAGTTAAAGACCAATCTTCAATAATTCCAGTACCTTCAATACCCTTCACATACCATCTAGGTAGCGTAATAAAGTTGGTTGTGCCAACCTCAACGATAGCTTTAATCCCATTCTCAAATTGCAGAATGGCTTCAAAACCATCATCTACATCATTGCCTAGAATAAAGCTCAGACTGCTACTCACACTGGTGACTTTGCTGTCGATCATAAATAAGAGCTGATCCAATAAATGAACGCCCCAATCCAGCAGCATTCCTCCACCTTGCGCCTTGACATGGCGCCAGTCTCCTGGAATACCATTCGCCCCGTGTACGCGAGATTCGATCTGGAACAAAGAACCGATGGTCTCTTGATCATACATTTTTTTGATCGTTAAGAAATCCTCATCCCAACGTCTATTCTGGTGAACCATGAACACACGTCCTGCTGCATCTGCAGCGGCCAGCATTTCTTGAAGCTCTTGCTTCGACATAGCGACCGGCTTCTCACAAATAACATGTTTGCCAGCTTGGAGCGCACGTATAGCAATTTCTTTGTGCACATCATTTGGTGTAGCAATAAGAAGAATCTCAACTGCAGGATCTGCTAATACTTCTTCATAACTCTCATAAGCCTTGTAGCCAGCTTTGATGGAGTCCGTACGACGTGCTTCAAGCAAGTCATATGTTCCAACCACTTCTAGGGAGTTAGTCTCCTTAATCAATTTTGCGTGATAACTTCCCATTCCTCCAAAGCCAACGATGACTACGGAATGTATGTTTGAGCTCATGACTTTCACTCCTGTTTCTATATTAATTATCTGATGTGCCGACAAAATACACAGCGCGACCTGTACGTGAAGATTCATAAATAGCTTCTAAGATTTGAGTAACGACGAGGGCCTGTTCAGGTTTAACTACAGGTTCCTTGTCTTCTCTAACCGCTTCAAGCCAAAGGCGAGCTTCACGATCGGATTCGCTCTCTTGACCTCCGTCATAGAAAGCTACACCGCCAGCAGACAAATCTACATTGGTCTCATACAGACGTCCACCACGGTCACCGTTTAGGCGCAGACCATCCTTCATATCTGCACCACCTTCTGTACCTGCAAGAAGCGTCTGAGCTTCTCGATACTCAGATACATTAAGCGCCCAGCTGGATTCAAGTACAATTGTAGCACCATTTTCCATGGTAATAAATCCAAAAGCCGAATCTTCTACCTTAAATTGCTCAGGATCCCAAGGACCAAAAGCGTTTCCAGCGTTCTTTCGGTTACTCAGCTTATGGAATGACGAGCCCATAACACTGCGTGGTTTGTAATTATCCATCATCCATAAGGTGAGATCAAGCGCATGCGTACCGATATCGATCAGTGGACCGCCACCTTGCTTTTCTTCATCCAGGAACACGCCCCAAGTAGGAACCGCACGACGACGTAGGGCAATTGCTTTTGCATAATAGATCTCACCAAGTTCGCCATTTTCGCAGATCGCTTTAAGGTACTCACTATCCGAACGATAACGGTTCTGGTAAGCGACAGACAACTTCATACCCGTACGCTTGGCAGCATCCAACATTTCTTGTGCTTGGGCTGTGGTTTTAGCCATTGGTTTCTCGCACATTACATGTTTACCAGCTTCCAATGCTGCAATAGTAATCACGGAGTGACTGTCATTTGGTGTACATACATGAACAATATCGAATCCTCCAGCTTTCAATAGCTCAAGGTAATCTGTGTAAACAGCCGCGCCTTCAGCACCATAGGTTTTTGCTGCTTCCTGTGCACGNNATATGTTTTCCATTCGCGATACCACCGCAACCTACAATAGCAATTCTCAACTTATTAGACATGAACTTTTCCTCCTTGATTTGCGTATGCTTTTACCCAATTCAAACTATCTTCTACACTTTCTAATGGTGAACGACTGCAGAAATCCTGCTCTACTACCGCCCATTCCACATTTGCCTGTACAGCTGCATCTAAAATTGCAGTAAGGTTCACTTCACCTTCACCTAGCACAACAGTTTCCGGTGTGCCGTCTTCATGTTTCTTCAAATCCTTCAGATGGATGATCGGCAGTCTACCTGCATATTTATGGATATATTCAACCGGATCATAGCCTGCATGATGTACCCAGCAAGTATCCATTTCCACTTGCAGTAGATCAGCCGGCACCTCTTCAAACAACCCATCAAAAGCAGTGCGGTCACTATCACCATATTTATCCGTTAATTCGAAATCATGATTGTGATACAGAAGAACCGCTCCGCCTGCTTTGCACTTTTCTCCAATGATCTTCAGATTCGCGGCAATCTCTTCATAGTTACGTTGTTCTTCTGACAGATAAGGAACAATCAAATTAGGATTTCCAATTTCAAGATTGTATGAGATCTCTGCCTCTGTGTCATTCAACAATGCGTCATAAGGACGATGTGCGCCGAGCGCGACCAGTTCAAGCTCATTTAGCAATTGTTTAACTTCTGATGCGGTACGACCGAAAAAGTGAAAAAACTCTACGCCTTTATATCCAAGGGCTGCTACCTTGCGCAGTGTTCCTTCAAAATCCTGTTCTAGTTCTTCTCTGAGCGTGTACAATTGCAGACCTATCTTCAGCATTTCTAATCACTCCAATGGGTTTAGGTTAGCTTACTAATTCATTCAAACTTCACTTCGCTGCTCGTCCCCTAAGAGATCAATAGCAGCAATCACTTGAACAATAATGCTGTTTCAGAATTGATTAATCTGATTCTCATCAGTTTCCTTAAACTGTCATTCTTGTATGCATAGCTTTTATCGACTCCGTATAGCGTAGATGGTCGATTTCTTTCTTTATTGCTTAGGTACATAGTAATATGAAAGCGTATATAATAAAATGAATAATATGATTAAAACATGAACAATCTGATTATCATTTCAAGACATCAAGGAGGACCTATGACTCAATCAACTACCTGTTACGTATTATCAGCTGGATTTTCATTTCATCGTAAACCTTTTCATATGTCTCATAGTCATGGAAATCAGAACTATTTAATTCGTCTGCAAACGGAGGGCCGAAGCCGAGCTATGATCGACGGTGTGATGACTCCAGTGGAGAGCGGCGATATCATGCTGTTTGCTCCTAACGATCCTTACTATTTAATAATAGATAAGGAAGACTATCCTGTAGGTAAATCGCGGATCGAAAGCGGAGATTATCATATTTTTTGTGAAGGAACTTGGATTGTTGAATGGTGGCAACGCGCTCAGAGACCCTCTCTCTTAAGCGTGCCATTAAGCGAGAATTTCCTCGGCTTGTTTCGTCAGCTCATTCTTGAGCACAGACGTCTTTCGCNNTTTCGGATTTCTCACCAGCGATATCCGCCTGTTATCTGCAAATCCTATGTATGGAAATCGACAGACTCATTACAGATCAGCCAGCAATTACTCCAAAAGGTTATCTGGCCTACCGAATGAAGCAATATGTTGAAGAGCATGCAACTTTACCTTTTCTGTTGGAGGATGTTGCAGCTCATGTAGATATTTCTGTCTCCCGTGCCGTTCATTTATTCAAGGAAGCCTTCGGTACTAGTATTATTAAATATGTAAATGATGTCCGACTAGAGATGGCGAGAGAACGGATAACCTTCAGTCCCATGCCGCTGGAGCAAGT
>DJUJ01000073.1:9319-23079 GCA_002438345.1 Paenibacillus sp. UBA6285 | reverse complement strand
TTATGGACTACCAGAGAAAAGAGACCATTATATTCATAATATGGTAATTATTTTATTCATTTTTCTCATGTCAGGTTTGATGCAAGGCTAGTGATCATTTACAGCATTTGCTTGCTCACGGAGTATTAATTCAGCATTTTGATAAGCACTGAAGTTGTAAAACGCCTGAATTCTCCATAACTTTTTGCCTGTAGCTGGATCGAGGCCGAAAAATTGTGTGCGCCTGTTATCGACAGTACTAGATACGACAAATACACCGTCATAAAGGCCAATGATATTACCTACATACATAGGGATATCTTTATTTTCCCAGATTTTTTTACCTGAAACCGGATGATAGGCCGCAATTCCACCATGCTCGTTCCGGAAGTACAACACACCATTAACTAACTCCGCATAAGCACCAACTTCAATCGGATCTTTTGCAGCCTTAACCTTCCAAAGCAGTTTCCCCGTTTGGGCATTAACTTTTACAAGATAACCATCATAAGTGATAAAGAAAACCGAATTATTCGTTATAATCTCAGGAGTTAATCCATTTTTGTAAGACCATTTTATTTTTCCTGTGGTAAGATCAGCGGCCTTTAGTGTGCCACCTGACGAATAATAGAACAATCCATTTGAAATAGGGGCCTTTTGACTATAAATTCCTAGACCATCTGCTTTGTCGTGCCATAACGGTTTAATTGTGGTTATGGAGTCGTCTGCTGCTGAAGAGGAGGCGGGGGTAGATATTGCTGCTTGGAGCACCAGGCAAATAGACCAGCTCCAGATACGAGCAAGGAGGAGGATATAACAGTCTTTAGCATGAACGGTACATACTTCATGATTTTAGCTCCTTATAGATCATTTATTAAATATTGACGCAGAGGATGGGCATTTGTTTCATATTTGTAAAAATAAACTTGTTAACATAATCATTATTATGTTAACAATAAAAAGCGAATTGATTTACACAAAAATTCTTGTGTAGACCAATTCGCCATGGGTTAGAGTATTCAGTTATTTAGAAACCTTCACGAAGCCATGTCGTCGCCAGCTTGATGGCGGCTTTTTTGGCATTGGTTTCAGCTAAAGGATTTAGCATCACAAAATCATGTATGATCCCTTGAAAGCGAACTGCGGTGACAGTGACTCCTGCTTCACGTAATTTAGCGGCATAAGCTTCACCTTCATTACGTAGAACATCTGCTTCACCCGTTATGACTAGTGCTTCGGGTAGATCGCGTAACTGCTCTACACTAGCACGAAGCGGGGACGCTGTGATCTGATTCCGCTCCTCAGGGTCAGTGGTATATTGATCCCAGAACCATTTCATACCGTCCCGCTGTAAGAAATATCCTTCGGCGAACTCATGATAGGATTCGGTATCAAATGAGGCATCCGTTACCGGATAGAACAAAAGTTGTTTCCCTATTTTAGGACCACTGCGTTCTTTAGCCATCAGAGTAATGGCAGCTGCCATATTCCCACCGACACTATCACCACCTATGGATAACTTGCTAGCATCAAGGGCATGTTTACTTCCCTGTTCAGCTATCCATTTCAGAACAGCATAGATTTCTTCAATTGCTGTAGGATATTTAGCTTCTGGAGAGAGGCTGTAATTTGGAAAAACAATAGCAGCTTCCGCTCCAACAGCTAGTTCACGGATCAGACGGTCATGGGTATGTGCATTACCAAACACCCAGCCTGCACCATGAATGTAAAGAATCACTGGCAACGACGCTGAAGAGGAGCTAGGGGGCCGAACAATTCTAATAGAAACATTCCCGTTAGGCCCTCCTGGCACCATAAGATCTTCAATATCGACTTCAGGTTTATATATCTCACTGGATTGTACTGTATCTACCGTTTCACGACCTTTTTCTGGTCCAAGATCAGGAAGGAATGGAGGTTTTGAATTATCATCGGCAAATTTCTGCGCTGCTGGCTCAAGAATGATCTTTGGTTGATTTGGCATGATGTATCGTCTCCTTTGTCTGGTCATAGTCTAAGTTACCCTCTTCATTCCATAACTATCTAAACGAATGCTGAAACGAAAATGAATTAGAAGAAACCCGTAACCAATCCTGATAAAGGACTGGTTACGGGTTTCTGATCTTTTTAACATTTTTCGTTAACCCTCATAAATTTCATGACTTAAATCCTTCATTCCGGGAACCGCTTGTTTACGTTTGATACGAAAGATCAAAATAAACATCAAAGTAATAAGCAGCGGATAGCCTATCGCCCAGCCTGTAAACGGAAAAACGGCAGCAGTAGCTAGAAAAGAGATCCAGCTAATCGTCACACCTAAACGACTTCCTTTGAGCAGGCGTATCCCAGCGGCACAGCCTCCGATATAAGTCAGGATAAATGTCGCATTCGGAAACTGGATCAAAGTAGTTATTGATATCGTTCCGCTGCCGTACAGTGACATCACCATTATAAAACAGAGGAACAGGAAGGCTATCCCACCGATAGGGGTATGATACGGTTTGGATAGTCTTCCCATCCATTGCGGCGCATAGCCCTGACGTGATAACGCATAAGCCACGCGCGAGGCGGCACCGGCATAAGCGATAATGGTGGCGGTACAAATGAACAGACCTGTAAGACCTGCGATAAATCCTCCCCAATGTCCAAGTGGTTGGCTTATGATCCAGACAAGTGAAGTGCTCGACCCACCTTTAAGGTAGCTTTGTGTGCCAACCGTAGCTAAAGCGGATAAGAAATATAGAATACCAACAATAATAGCAGCGATGGTTACACCTTTAACTGCAGCCCGTTGTGGATCTTTGAACTCCTCAGAGAGATGTGAGACAGCTTCCCAACCAATAAAACACCAAAATAAGATTGCTGCAGCCTGACCAATGCTCATCCAGCCATNNCCCCAGCCATGTGGGACAAAGGGAGTAAAGTGTTCAACCTCCATCCGAGGAAGCGCAGTAGCAAAGGAGAAGACGAGAACAGCTACAATCGCAATCACTACCGCAATTTGTACCTTTCCCGCCACCTGCATGCCAATCCAGTTTATAATTAGGCCAATGGCCAACATAACAGCAGCGATAGTAATTCTCGCAGGTTCATCCCAGCCCATTGCGGCTGTCATATAACCAGCTCCGGTCAACGCAGCGACAGGTGCACCAATCGGAACGGACATCAGGAAGAACCAGCCCACTAAAGATCCAGCTTTAGGTCCGAAAGCAAGGGTAACGAAGTGGGACACGCCTCCAGCGTTAGGGAATTTGGCAGAGAGTAGACCCATGGATAAGGCCATTGGCAAAATCAACAGCGTCATAAATCCCCATGCCAGCAATGAAGCGGGACCAGCCATTTCTGCGGCCAGCCCGGGGGCGATTAAGACCCCTGAGCCCAATACAGCGCCGATATAAAGAGCTATGGCTTGCGGCATGCCGATGTTTCTTCGTAAAGTGTTTGAACTTGAATCTTTCATGGTTTTTAATCCTGCTTTCATTGTCTTTTGTTATAGAGTAGCAGATAATAGATCCATTGGAAAAACAGAATTTTTGAATAGTATCCATTCGAAATTCCGATGGGTTACTATCACTCAGGGGGCACGTATGGAATCACGTCATCTTTTTACCTTTATAGTCGTAGTGGAGACGGGTAGCTTCACACGCGCTGCACAGAAGCTCGATTATGCACAATCCAGTATCACCGCACAAATTCAGGCGCTAGAGACTGAAATTGGTCAGCCTTTATTCGATCGGATTAGTAAAAAGATCATCTTAACCGATGCAGGTCGCCGTTTGCTCCCATTCGCTCAAGAGATCTCCAGAATGCACTCTCNNGATGCTCTTCGCTCCGAGAGTGAGCTAACAGGGTCTTTACGGATTGGTGCACCTGAATCTCTGGCTGCTTTTCGTCTTCCGGGCATTATCAAAGAGTTCCGCGGTAGGTATCCAAAGGTTCAAATTCTTCTGAAGCCAGCAGCATGCTGGGAGCTAACGGAGCTAGTCCGTTCGGGTGAACTGGATCTGGCCTTCTTGCTACAACCGGAGACAGAAGATAAAGATCTGAATATTGAAACGCTGGTACATGAACAAATGACCTTGATCGCCCCACCTGATCACCCCTTGCTGAGCCTTTCTGAGGTAGAGCCGCTTCATCTTAAGGGAGAAACCATACTACATACGGAGACTGGTTGTAGCTACCGTACTTTGTTTGAAAGGCATTTGAACAGTCACGGGGTATTTCCTGACCCAACTCTAGAGTTCTGGAGCATTGAGGCGATCAAACAGTGTGTTATGGCCGGTCTAGGCATCTCATTTATTCCACTAGTTACAGTGAACAACGAATTGGCGGAAGACAAGCTAGCTAAATTGAATTGGAATGATGAATCGCAGCGTGTTGCTACTCAAATAGCCTATCATCATAAGAAATGGAAATCGCCTGTACTTACTGAGTTTCTATCAAGCGTACACAAGCATGCTGAACAATGGAGAAGTTAAATATAAATCTCGTAGCTATTCTGTGGTACAATAGATTGTCGAAATCAGGGGAGGCTCGAAGCCATGAATGAGTGGAGTGAAGACTACGAAGAAGGGCTTGAGGCTTTTTTAATCTGGATGAAGGATGCCGGGTACACTCCCTATACGCAAAAATCCTATTTAGCAGATGTAAGACAGTTTCTAGACAGTCTGAATGGTAAAAAACTAGAGACGGTGAAGAAGCTGCATGTTATTTCCTTTCTTACCTCAGTCCGTGAACGTGGAGTAAGTGATGCTACCCGTAACCGGAAGCATGCCTCTATTAACTGTTTTTTTAAGGCATTAATTGAGCTGGAAATGCTTCTAACCAATCCTGCAGCTGGAATCAAGAAATCTAAAACTGAGATCAATCGTGAGCCGGTCTACTTAGATGAAAGTGATCTGGGGCGATTTTTGTCTTCCATAGATGGAAAATATAAAGGCCGTAATTTAGCAGTCTTTTTGCTCATGTCCTATATGGGGCTTCGGGTGGGGGAAGTCCACACGCTGAATTTATGTGATTATAATGTAGAAAGGCATTCACTCCGAGTGTTCGGTAAGGGACGTAAATGGCGTAATGTACCGATTCCAGAGGATGTGGTACCTTTTCTCTATCTGGCAATAGAAGAACGATTAAATCCTTGGCGCAGTAAAGAGGAGGCAATGTTCATTTCCCAAAAAGGACGGAGGTTGTCCATACGCGGCATCCAGCAAATCGCTACGGACACCTTCGATCGTTTCCAAAGGGATGTGCCTGCTGCACAACGTCGTCCATATTCCAGCCATAAGCTTCGACATTCTTTCGCTACCATGCTGTTACGAAAAGGGGCGGATCTGCGAACGGTACAAGAACTGCTCGGACACTCTTCCATTCAGACTACAACGGTTTACACGCATATCACGAGCCGGGAGAAGGAAGAAGCCATGTCGAAATTGCAAGTCCAGATTTGATAGGGAGAACTACGCTATGAACGGCTAACTAGAAAAGGGACGTGGCAATGAAGTTTAAAGTACAATTCCTTTCCTTTTATGTGATCCAAATTGAAGGTGGAGAGGAAAAAGGCTCAAAGTCGTACAAGCGTTATCAACTTTGGATGACGAAGAGTATGAGTACAGTGAAATTAAGAAATTTCTAGACGGGGAATTCACTCGGGTAGCCAAACGAAAAGTAGAGAAAAACCCGCACACGGAGCTGGTCAAGGCCCCTGAAAAATAAATCAAGTCATGGAATATGTACAAACTTATGTCGAGACCAAGTGGCCAGATGAGAGTCATGAAGAGCGCCAACAGACGGAAAGAGAACTGAAGTTATGGGATGCCAGCGAGAAGCGGGAGCATACCGAAGTAATGGAAGCAGCGGAACGTATCATTGAAATCAAACCTGAAATTGAGTTGAAATTCAAACTAGATGATACGCTAATCAAAGGACCATTGGCTGCGTTTGGTAACAAAATTCATATAGCCCGCTTAAACGGAAGGTATGTAGTCATTTTGGAAGGGGATTCGTTCGTCTTTGACAAGGGATTCTCTCCTGTTGCGCTGCTGCAGCCTGAATCGTTTGAAGTGGTTGCTGAGCGGCTTAAAAATAAGAAGGTGGACGCTGAATTTGAGTCATTTATGGAATCTACACAAGATAATGAGTAAATCTAAATTTTCTGTTCTGCTGTCATAAAAAAGGGCTATCCCCAGCCATGATTCATGACATTCGGGACAGCCGCAATTCTTCACTTGCTTATAGTTCTAGCTTAGCTATCTCAGCTTTAAGCTTCTCAGCAGATTTCTGGAATAGAGCTTGTTCTGTCTCATTCAATGGAAGATCCAGTACTTCTCGTACCCCGGAACGATCTACGATGCAAGGGGCGCCAAGGTAGACATCCGAAACCCCGTTATAGTTATTTAATAAAGTAGAAACATTTAACACAGAACCTTCATTATGCAGAATGGAGACTACAATACGGTCAAGTGCTAGTGCTATTGCGTAAGAGGTTGAACCTTTGGCATCAATAATTTCATAAGCGGCATTCTTAGTATCTTGGAATATTTCATCTTGTTCTGCTTCGTCAAAACCGAGATCGATCCCGGCTACATTCGCTAGACTCCAAACTGGAAGCTCCGAGTCTCCGTGTTCGCCTATAATTTGTCCGTGAATACTGCGAGGATCAATTTCTTTGTGGCGACCGATCAGGTAGCGAAACCGCGCACTATCTAGCACCGTTCCTGAACCGATTACTCGTCTGCGATCAAATCCGCTTATTTTCAAAGTGGCATATGACAAAATATCTACAGGGTTAGTAGCAATAAGTAGTATCGCATGTTGATTATATTTCGTGATTTTTTGAACGATATCTTTGAAAATTGAAATGTTTTTACGGAGCAGATCTATCCGGGTTTCTCCCGGTTTTTGTGATGCACCAGCGGTTACAATGATGATGTCCGCTTCACGGCAATCTTCATATGTACCAGCCCATAGCTTCACACCACCAACAAAAGGCATGCCGTGATTCATATCCAACGCTTCTCCAAGTGCTTTCTTTTGATTAACGTCAATAAGTACGAGCTCAGGCATACGTCTCCGTAGCAGTAGTGTATAGGCTGTTGTTGTACCAACTGCTCCAGTGCCGATTACTACGACACGATTGGGTTTCGGGGGCATGATTTCATCTCCTCAGTATTTAAAATTTTTAGCTTTTAATCTTGTCCATCATAATCGTTAACGTTATTGTTTTCAAGCATGTCTTATTTAATTCATTACCCCATTTTGGGCATACTAAATAATAATTCACAAATCAATTTAACACCAAGACTAGACAGGAGAGAATGTAAGTATGGATTTATTTCGCAAAAAACCGCTAATCGCACCTTCAAACTCCGGTGCAACCAAGCTAAACAAAACGCTTGGTGCGTTTGATCTTACGATGCTAGGAGTAGGGGCGATCATCGGTACTGGTATTTTTGTAATGACAGGAGTAGCAGCAGCAGAACACGCTGGACCTGGGCTTGTCATTTCATTCCTGCTAGCCGCTTTTGCGTGCGTGCTGTCAGCTCTTTGTTATTCAGAATTCGCATCGACCATCCCTGTTTCCGGGAGTGCCTATGCATATAGTTATGTAGCCTTTGGAGAACTGCTCGCTTGGATATTAGGCTGGGACCTGGTGTTAGAATATGGCGTAGCAGCGGCCGCAGTAAGCAGTGGGTGGTCAGGATATTTGCAGGGACTTCTCAAGGGCTTTGGGATTCATATTCCTACAGCACTATCGGGGGCGTATAATGCAGAAGCAGGTACCATTATTAATTTACCAGCAGTAATTATCATTTTACTAATTTCCTATTTGCTGACACGGGGGACTAAAGAGACTGCTCGCTTTAATGCAATTATGGTTGTTATCAAAATAGCTGTAGTGCTTTTATTTATCGTAACGGGAATCTTCTATGTTAAACCAGAGAACTGGACTCCATTCCTACCATTTGGCTATCAAGGCGTTGTTAACGGTGCAGCTACTGTGTTTTTTGCCTACATAGGCTTTGATGCGATATCGACTGCTGCAGAAGAAGTAAAGCAGCCACAGCGCGATTTGCCTATAGGGATTATTTCATCCCTTGCCATATGCTCTGTATTGTATATTCTAGTTTCACTCGTATTAACGGGTATTGTACCCTATACAGATCTCAATGTTAGCGATCCCGTTTCTTATGCGCTTCGTGTCGTAAATCAGGATATGATAGCGGGACTGATCTCGGTTGGGGCTATAGCGGGAATGACCACAGTACTGCTGGTTATGCTGTTCGGTCAAACTCGACTGTTGTTTGCAATCTCTCGTGATGGTCTTTTGCCGCGAGGATTGTCTAAGATCAACGCTAAAACACAGACGCCTATTCGAAGTACTTGGATGGTAGGCATCATTATAGCTGTATTAACAGGCTTTATACCTTTGGATCGCTTGGCTAACTTAACAAGCATTGGAACACTGTTTGCCTTTTTTGTTGTTTCTTTGGGTGTAATTGCCCTGCGGGTTATTCATCCCAACATGAAAAGAGGTTTCAGGGTACCTTGGGTACCTTTCATTCCGTTGCTAAGTGCGGCGACATGCGGATATTTGATGTATAATCTAGGTAGTGAGACATGGATTGGATTTCTTATTTGGACGGGTCTTGGACTTCTGATCTATTTTCTATACGGCTACCGTAATAGTAAGTTGAATCATAAATAAGATTTCAATTGAGAGGAGAGAGGGCATTGACATCTAGGACTGCGGGATTGAAAACACTAAGAATGTTTATGATGCTATTTTTTTTAGCGTGGATAGTCTCGGCATGTTCTTCACCTCCACCGGAGCCTTCTCCACAGCCACAGCCTACAGAAGCGCCGGAAGAAGGACAGACGATTACCCTGATTACACCACCTAGTAACAATACTAACACTGAGAGTGGCCCAAAATATCAAGTTCAAACTCGAATTACGGGTTTCCATCTGCTTAGTGAGACAGTGGGCATAGTCTGGGGTGTTACAAAAAATGAACTTCGTTTGTACGTTACCCATGATAATGGAGCGACGTGGGCTAATATTTCTCCTGCGCCAAATGTGCAGTTCACTTCCACCCCTGTCTATGGAAAAGGTATTTTTTTTACTGACCCTAATCATGGTTGGATTATAAGAAGTGCATTTGGTACGACAGAGAACATAGTGTTACGAACTACAGATGGAGGGAAGAGCTGGAAAATCTCATCACTAGGTGACGATAATGATGTAACTTCCGTTTATTTCAATTCACCAACACAGGGATGGTTGTTGACCTCCTCGAACGCTACTTCTAATAAAGAGAACAAGGCCCTCTATTCAACGTCAGACGGTGGGGCCACATGGGAAGAAGTGATGCAGAATGAACAATATAATCCGAACCTTCCAAATCATTCGATACCATTAACAGGTGTAAGCGCTGGAATGATTTTCAAGAACCGTGTAGATGGATTTGTGACTCTGCAGACAGGTGCCCTTCCTAAGATCTTTATGACCAAGGACGGTGGTCAGAGTTGGAATCCGGGACCACCTTTTCTGTTAAACGAACGACTAGAAGGCTGTGACAGAGTGATTACTGGCAAACCAGAGTTCTTCAATGATAGTAAATCTAATGGCTGGATGGATGTGGGCTGCCAAAATGATAAGGAAAAGAAGATCACTTACCACGGTTACTTTACCGCTAATGGTGGAGAGAACTGGAAATTCACACCCTTTGGATTAAAGAGTCAAACCGAAGGAAATCATCAGATTGCTCCTACGTTCTTGAATTCACAATTCGGTTGGGCTATCATTGACAACACCCTTTACCACACAGTTAATCAAGGGAACACTTGGCTCCCCCTTACAGAGGGCAGTGTTCTGCAGTCTAAGCTTGTGGAATATCCAGAGGCTGTTAAAATGCAGTTTATCTCCTCAGAGGTGGGTTGGCTTTTGCTTGAGAAAAAAGAAGAAAAACGCTCGCTCCTCTTACAGACTACGAATGGTGGGATTAGTTGGCGTGTGATGTAAAGTGAATAGGGGCTGTCTCAAAAGTAGTGATTGCTACTTATGGGACAGCTTCTTTTTTGAGAGTATTATGTGTTTTTTGATTGATTGAATATAAGGAAAAAACTTAATTAAAATTTTCTTTATAGATGTGAAAAAAATCACATGACATTTAAATGATCGTGTGATATATTTAACACATAGAACAAGTTCAAATTTTCACAAACTTAACTTTCGAATAGGAGAGATTACAATGAAAACTTTTGAAACAGATTATATGACAAGAAACCTGCTGCAACTTTGCTACAACTGTGATGACGCTCACCTGTGTGAAACGGAAGAAAAATGCAGAGCTTGCTGGGCAGATAACGGTATGTTAGATGAACAGACTGACGAAACTAAGCAATTGCTAGACCTCGTTCATGCTTAATCTGTTCACTCAAAACTATGATTAAAGACCACTCGATTTCTTGAATTCTAAGAAAGCGAAGTGGTCTTTTTGCATCTAGTCTTACTAATTTAATGCTTTCTGGACTAGATGAGGCATATACATGTACAGAAGTGCCCGAAGCTAAGTAAAGGGCTGAATTACATGGGTATGAAGGGGGAAAACGTCATGGGAATGGGCCCGGATCTGTCATGGATGTTTGATTTCTCCGGAACGGTGATGCCGATATTTCTCATTGTAATGGTTGGTATTCTTGCTGTATCAGCAGGCAGGGGCTTGCTTCAATGGAGCCGAAACAATAGCTCACCCATGTTAACTATCCCTGCCCGTATCGTTAGCAAACGAAGTGAAATAAGGCAGCAGGTTCAAGAAGATAATGGTTCAAGTCGTACGAGTACAACATACTACTTAACGTACGAATTGAATGGTGGCAGTCGAATAGAATTTAAAGTAGATGGCCATGAATATGGAATGAGTGCAGAAGGCGATAAAGGCATGCTTACTTATCAAGGAACTAGATATTACGGATTTGCGCGACAGCCACAATACTCTACTGCGGAGTAGTTATTAGCTATACATTAATTCTAAAGCCATCTCCCTGTTCCATTCATCGGAGCAGGGAGATGGCTTTTATGTGCGAATAAATGTGCAACTAAGCGAAAAGCGACTGATTTGAAAATTAGGCGAGAACTGTCACCTCTTGGGCTAATGCACATACAATACAGCATGCAGTTAAGAACGAGGTTGCAATCAAGAAGCGACCCCAAGGAGGAGACAGCGTGGCCGTCATCAAAACGAACTCGGAAGATGTAAAGGTGCTGGCTCGGTTGATGAGAGCGGAAGCGGAAGAAGATGGAGATCTAGGCATGCTTATGGTCGGGAATGTTGGCGTCAATCGGATTCTTGGGAATTGCCTGGATTTTTTGAACATTCGTACTGTGAATGACATGGTCTATCAAAGTCCAGGAGGATTCGAAGCGCCGCAGAAATCATATTTCTATCAACGAGCAAGAGAAGCAGACATCCGTCTTGCCAAACGTGCAATTGCTGGTGAAAGAACTTGGCCAGCGACCAATGCTTTATGGTTCTTCCGTCCTGTAGGAGATTGTCCTCCAACCTGGTACAACCAACAAAACACAGGCCGCTTTAAAGCTCATTGTTTCTTTACTCCGACTGGAGAAGATTGCCCGGCTGTATTTATTGGCAATTAGCAGAGTCAGAAAGCTAGTGTAAAGTTTCTTTTGTGCCCAAAGGGAGCAACTGCTCCGATAAACATTTAGGAGGTTTCATTAAATGATCGTTCAACCATACCGTCCCGTCACTTACACTATTGGTAGTGTTTCTTCAGGTATGCAAATGCCAATGTCAACAGGAATGCAAGGCATGCAAGGCATGGGCAGCATGCCGCCACAAGTCACTAGCGGAAGTCCGATGACACCAGGAGGGGTTGTAGTCCAAACCCCACCACAACAGTACGAACAATCTTATATCGAGAATATTTTCCGACTGAATTTAGGCAAAGTAGGTACATTTTATTATACGTACGAAAATAACAAAGAGTGGAATGCCAAAATCTACAAGGGTGTATTGGAAGCTGCGGGCCGTGACCACATTATTATCAGTGACCCAGAAACTGGTCAACGCACCGTATTACTTATGATTTATTTTGATTATGCTACATTTGATGAGCCCCTTACTTATCAATATCCTGGTGTGATCGGCAATCCCCCTACAACGAGAAACTGTCGCTAATCTAGTCCATATTTTTCGGATGAACCCCAAAGCCAAACGGTTAGGGGTTTTTCTTTATATATAATGATATTTTGGAATAATAAGGGGAATAAAGAGACCCATTTTTTTTCGAAAGGACACGCATGCTTGCGAATGCAACCAATATATTTATATAATGAAAGTATATATTCAAATTCGTGATTCTAGATTGGAGATGAAACCATTGGGAAATTGATACTGAAAGGAACAACTGGCAAGCTTCATGCCAATACTTTGAAAAAACGAAGGAGGTGGGCCTATCCATCCGTACGGAGAATGATGGATAGGATTATAAATTGAGCGACCCTTTACCCGGTATATTACACGTAGGTCTTATTATTCTGTTGGTATTGTTGAATGGATTCTTTGTTTCAGTCGAATATGCAATGGTGAAAGTACGAAGCGGTAGAATTGATACCCTTATTGAAGAAGGTAGTAAAAAAGCTTTAAAAGCGAGAAGCATCGTTCGCAACTTGGAAGGTTATCTATCCGCCTGTCAACTTGGTATTACATTGGCTTCGCTTGCGCTAGGATGGCTGGGGCAACCAGCTATAGCTAACCTTATCGGGCCTTTATTAGGAAGTATAGGTTTTGGAGTAACCACTGTTAATGTTGTATCTTTGATTATTGCTCTAATGTTCATAACTATCTTGCATATCGTACTTGGTGAGCTTGCACCTAAGACCATTGCAGTTAACAAGGCTGAATCTGTCCTTCTGCTAACATCTGGACCGATGAATGTGTTTTACAAGATCATGTATCCAGTGATATGGATCGTAAATGGGCTGGCACGTGGTTTATTGCGGATCTTCCGTTTAGCCCCAGCTTCAGAGCTGGGAACGGCGCATACGGAAGAAGAGATCCGTATTATCATGCAAGAAAGTAACAAAAGTGGCTTAATTGATAATACCGAAATGGCGCTGGTTGACAATATTTTTGAATTTGTTGATACAATGGCTCGGGAGATCATGATTCCTCGGACAGAAATGATCTGCCTGAATAATAATCTTTCAACTGAAGAGAACCTTGAGGTTGCTTTTGATGGAATGAGGACGCGTTATCCAGTCTGTGACGGAGATAAGGATCACATTCTAGGCTTCATTCATATCAAAGACTTAATTAGGGATCGCGCACAAAGCTATCATAAATTAATTCGTCCTATACTAACCGTTCCAGAATCTATTCAGATTAGTGCTCTGCTGAAGGTCATGCAGCGTGCGAAGACACAAATTGCCATTCTGATTGATGAGTACGGCGGAACATCAGGAATGGTTACGCTAGAAGATATCATGGAGGAAATTGTGGGCGAAATTCAGGATGAATTCGATGAAGAACGTCCTGGTGTTGAGAAGCTGGGGGAGGATGAACACTCCATCGACGGCTTGATGCTTATTGAAGAGATTAATGATCTTTTGGGTATTCATATGGAAACAGAGGATTACGATACGATAGGCGGTTGGTTGTATTCTAAACTGGAGGTTAATCCACCTCAAAAAGGGCAGTCTGTAGAATTTGATGATCATTTGTTTATTGTGGAAGAAACAGATAATAAGCGAATTTCTCGAAT
>DJUJ01000073.1:0-9289 GCA_002438345.1 Paenibacillus sp. UBA6285 | reverse complement strand
TTTAAAATTATATAATTTTAAATGTATATGATAAAAACTATATTAGTCCATAGAGGACAGAAAGGAATTCTCCTTGAGTAAACCTAATAAAAGTACAAGCGTTCCCCAGCTGAGCAAACAAGAAAAACGGCGGGTAGAACAGGAGCAGCAAAAGCAGAAAACGAGAATCTTAATTATCAGTTCAATAGCTTTAGTAGTCATTATTTTTGTTGGATTGTTTATGTTAGCCTCGAAAGATGCCACAAAAAATGCCACTTCAGGAGAACCGGTAGCATTCAATTACAATGAGCTGCCAAGGATCGGTAAAGAGGATGCACCGGTTAAACTTGTTGAATTTGGAGATTTCAAATGTCCAGCTTGTTCCCAATTTGCTACTTCAGTTAAACCGCAAATTGTTCAAGATTTTGTCAATGAGGGGAAAGCAGCGCTCTACTTTGTAAATATGGCTTTCGTTGGTCCAGACTCTGAGACTGCCTCACTTGCTGCATTATCTGTATATCATCAGAATAATGATGAATTCTGGAAGTTCTATGATGCTGTTTATGCACAACAAGGTGAAGAGAGCGAAGAATGGGCGACTGAGGATTTCCTAGTAAGCCTTGCGGAGAAAGAGAAGCTAGCTATTGATTACGAACTACTTCGTAAAGATATCAAGGAACGCACATATGCAGATGAGCTGAATAATGGCATTCAGTTAGCTAGCGAAGCAGGTATGACTACTACGCCTTCACTCTACATTAATGGAGAACCGGCAGACGATCCTTTCGACATTGAAGCGATTACAACTGAAATTAACACCGCCGTAAAAGCTGTGGAGGTAAAGTGACAAAGTCCCTATCTTTCTGCAAGCGTAACTGCCTGTATCTCGCCTGGTTTGTATCACTAGTTGCTGTCGCCGGTAGCTTATATTTGAGTGAAGTATTGAAATATGAACCCTGTAAGCTCTGCTGGTTCCAGAGAATTTTCATGTATCCTCAGTTAATCCTACTGGGAATCGCGACGTTTCGAGGGGATAAACGCATCATCCCTTATGTACTTCCATTAAGTCTGATTGGTGGCAGTATCTCAATCTATCATTATGCGGAACAGAAGATTCCTGCGTTAAGTAAAGTCCTTCCTTGTACGATTGGTGTTCCATGTAATAAGGATTACTTAAACTTTTTCGGATTCATTACGATTCCTTTCCTTGCGTTAATTGCTTTTGCTTTAATTAGTATTTTGCTTTGGTACGGACGCAAGGAAGAAGAAGTGTTGGAGTTAGAAACAGAGGAAAACCTAGGATTTTAATTTCATACTTTGTAGATACAAAATATGTGAAAAGGTATTAAAGACACGGGGCAGAGGGATAATTGAAGAGAATGAAAGAGAGCATCCAATAAGACGCTATATTTGCGCTAATTGGATGTTTTTTCATTCTTTTTTCATTTTTTTCAACGCTTTACTGTATACACTTTGTAGACTATTATTAGACCTTGTGAGAAGTTGAATATGCGCTGAATTTTCTTAGGAAAAATGGGGGAACCAAACTTGGCATTTATGCCAAAGGGGTGAATCGGAATGAGTCGATTGGACTTGTACCGTAGGGCTATATACCACAGCCCGAATCCGCCAGCTAACCTCGTAAGCAAGGTGGAATAATGACCATGTATAGCATGCGGATCATTTCCGTATGCTATTTTTAGTGTCTGCATTTATGAAATCCACCATTGAAAACAGCGCGCGGAATTTCCGTTTCTGCTCTCAAAGAAAGGAACTGTATCCACAATGGTAAGCAAGGTAAAACGACTATTGATCGGGCGTCCGATGAAGTCGAACGAACTCGATCATGAAAAGTTATCCAAGGTGAAAGCACTGGCTGTCCTGTCTTCTGATGCGCTCTCGTCTGTAGCCTACGGAACGGAACAAATTCTGATTGTACTGGTGGCTGCGGGGTTTACTGCCATCTGGTATTCCCTGCCAATTGCATTAGCCGTATTGGGCCTGCTGGCCATTCTGATTTTATCCTATCGGCAGACGATTTATGCTTATCCGCAAGGAGGGGGAGCTTACATCGTAGCCAAGAGTAATCTTGGCGTTCCGACAGGTCTCCTAGCAGGAGGGTCTTTACTGGTGGATTACATTCTGACCGTAGCTGTTAGTGCTTCGGCAGGGACGGATGCGATCACATCTGCTTTTCCAAGTCTTCATAATCATACCGTTCTCATTGCTGTATCTGTTATCGTTCTTCTAACTATAATTAATCTTCGCGGAGTTACAGAATCGGCTTCATTCATCGCAATCCCAGTGTATTTGTTTGTGGTTTCGATTGTAGTTCTGATTATCTCCGGTGTTATAAAATATGCACTAGGCGGCGTTCATGCGAATGTGCCTGAAATAGGTGCCGCTGTATCCAATGTTAGTTTGTTTCTGCTGTTAAAAGCTTTTAGTTCTGGCTGTTCGGCACTTACAGGTGTAGAAGCCGTATCTAATGCGCTTCCAAACTTTAAAGCACCAGCTGAAAAAAATGCAGCCAAGACCTTAATGATCATGGGAATCATCCTTGGCTTTATGTTTACCGGTATCACACTGCTGGCGTATTGGTACGGAATAGTACCTGACGAAAAGGCTACCGTTGTCTCGCAGATAGCTGAATCGACCTTTGGTCGCGGCACCTTGTACTTTTTTATTCAAGGTATCACTGCAGTGATCTTGTTCTTGGCAGCTAATACGGCTTACTCAGCGTTCCCACTACTCGCATTTATGTTTGCAAAAGACAAATATATGCCACATGCTTTTATGGTCCGTGGTGACCGTCTGGGTTTCTCTAATGGTATTATTTTTCTAGGTGTTCTTTCTGCCGTGCTTGTAGCTGCATTCCACGGAAATACAGAAAGCTTGATTCCTCTTTATGCGGTAGGCGTGTTCATTCCTTTTACATTGTCACAGCTTGGAATGATGGTTCATTGGTTCAAAACAAAGCCGGCGGGATGGCAAAGAAGATTTGTTGTGAATACCATCGGTATGCTGACTACATTGACTATTACACTTATTTTTATCATAACTAAATTCTCGAGTGTATGGATGGCATTCATCTTCTTACCTGCTGTAATGTTCGTGTTCTACCGTATTCACAAGCACTATTTGAACACTGCAGATCAGCTTCGTATATGTCCTAATACCGATAAACCTTTGATTAAAGGAAGCACAGTTGTTGTCCCAGTTGCCGGTGTAACACGTGCTGTACTACATTCCATCAGCTATGCGAAGTCTTTGACAGATAATGTTGTGGCTGTGTATGTAGGCTTTGATGAAGAGGACATCCATAAGATGGAGCAACGGTGGGAGGAATGGAATCCAGGTGTACGCCTGATTGTACTTCGTTCCAGATATCGCAGTGTAATTCGTCCGTTAGTGAAATTTATTGATACTGTAGAGTGGAAGACTGCAGCGACGGATCATATCACTATTCTAATTCCACAGTTTATTACTAAGCATTGGTGGCAAGCCGTGCTTCACAATCAGACCAGCTTTTTAATCCGCTCCTATCTAATGAATCAAAAAGATGTTGTGGTAGCGACTGTCCCTTATCATTTGAATAAATAATGGATCATTTAGGAGAGGCTATATCCGGAACATTCGGGATAGCCTTTTTTGTATTTTTTTAGAAGGAAATTGTTGCAAATCCACAAAATTTAAAATTTATATGTTGACATAGATAATGAGAATCAATATCATTTAAAAGTGAGACAGAGGTAGACAACACCTTTGAAAACAAAAGCGTGTACACACTAGGAGGGTATATAATGTTTTCGTTTAACAGAAAAAGATTTGGAAGCATGAAATTAACGATGATCGGATTAATGGTGATGGTGCTATTTTTATCCGCTTGCGGTAATAATAATTCCGGAAACTCTTCAAACGCAGGAACAGAGCCAACGACAGCGCCTACGGCTGAAGCCACAGAAGCTCCCGCAGCGCCTAGAACGTTAACTGATGCAATGGGACATGAAGTGACTATTCCGGCCAATCCACAACGTGTGCTGGGTTCTTATTTAGAAGATTCTTTGGTAACACTAGGGGTAACTCCAGTTGCACAATGGTCAGTGCCTAATGGTGTTCAGGATTATCTGTCTACTGAATTGAAGGATGTTCCTACGATCAGCTACGACCTTCCGCTGGAGGCTGTAACCAGCTTTGCGCCGGATCTAATTCTCATTCCATCAGAGTCTTCTGTACAGAATGGCATTTATGATCAATTGAATAAGATTGCGCCTACTTATGTTATTGGGGATGAATTAAATCAAGATTGGCGTAAATCGCTGCTTAAGATCGGTGAAATTCTGAACAAGACCCCTGAAGCAGAGAAAGCCATTAAAGATTATGAAGATAAAGCGGCTGCAGCGAAAGAAAAGCTTAGTGGAGCTATTGGACAAGAGTCTGTGGCGATTTTATGGTTGGTGCAAAAGAACTTCTATATTGTAGACGAAACTCGCAGCAGTGGAGCTGTGTTGTATACAGATCTTGGAGTCACTCTTCCTAACCTAGTCACAGAGATTCCAGCAGGAACAAGAGCAACTTGGAATCCTATTTCACTTGAAAAGTTGTCTGAGTTGACAGCTGATCATATTTTCTTGGTGAACAGTGATAAATCTGAGGGTTCAGAAATCTTGGATAGTGCAATCTGGAAAGGCATTCCGGCTGTAAAAGCTGGAAACGTACATGAAATGAGCTCAGCAAGCAGCTGGCTATACAGTGGTGCGAATGCAGGCACCAAAATCATTGACGATGTATTGGAAAACCTTGTGAAATAAGAAATTGTAATTCACCGGTGATGGGCTTTTCATTTCGGTCTGAGAAGTGCGTGCAGATTAAGTATCTAAGGATACAAAGATCTGCACCATTTTTTTATAAACCACTCTATCATGCGTTAAATCTGTTCCTCCATTGTACATCATAAATATTTTTGCGATAATGAGAATGATTGTTGTTATCATCTAAATCGTTGTAACTATCTAATAAGGAGACGACTTATGGTGCCACCCTCAGAATTCGCACACAAAAAGATGAATCAAGAAACGGAAAAAGCTTTACATTCACGGCCAGCAGCTGCTATCAGTATCATCATTTTTGGCCTTGTTACCATAGCCTTTGGACTGGCACTTTCGGTCTCCCTAGGTGCGGCAGATATCAAGTTAGCCACGGTATGGGAAGCCATATTTNNGTAATCCAGATCTTCAGCAGCATCAAGTGATTAGAGAACTACGATTACCTCGTGCTATAGCTGGTGCCTTGGTCGGTGCTTGCTTTGCAGTAGCTGGGGCTATCATGCAGGGAATGACACGGAACCCACTTGCGGATTCAGGTCTGCTCGGATTAAATGCAGGGGCGGGTGTAGCGCTGGCATTAGTGTTTGCTTTTGCACCTTCGCTTTCTTTCACTTCTCTCATGTTGTTTTGCTTTATCGGTGCAGCTGTAGCCTCATTGATCGTGTTCGGAATAGGGTCTCTCTCCTATAATGGACTGACACCCTTACGTTTGACTCTCGCAGGCTCTGCTGTCAGTGCACTACTAGTCGCGATTAGTCAGGGCGTAGCTATCCTCTTCAACTTATCCCAGGATATAGCCTTCTGGTTAGCCGGTGGATTGGGCGGGGCAAGTTGGACACAGATAAAGATTATATTCCCTTGGGTTGTGGTGGCATTAATCGCAGCCCTCATGTTATCTCGATCGGTCACGTTGCTTAGCTTAGGAAGGGAAGTGGCAGCTGGTCTGGGGCAGCGGACCAGATTAGTACAGATAGCTTGTATGATTGTAGTAGTCATTCTAGCAGGAAGTGCAGTCTCGACCGTTGGGCCTGTTGCTTTTGTAGGACTTATCATTCCGCATGTTACCCGTTACTTGGTCGGTGTAGATTACCGCTGGATTATTCCTTGCTCGGCAATCCTTGGGAGCTTATTGATTATATTTGCGGACATTGCTGCTAGAATGATTAATGCACCTTATGAGACCCCGTTGGGAGCTTTAATCGCCTTAATAGGTGTACCATTCTTTATTTACTTGGCGAGCAAACGGAAGGGGGAGCTATAATGCCTAAATTTACCCTAACTCCGTACGAAAAAGAACGCCGAACACGAGGAATGACAGTGTTATCGCTGCTTGCTATATTGATCATCGTAGTATTTATCGTCAGCATGAATACTGGGTTTATGCGTCTGTCACCACTAGAAGTACTACATACTCTAATGGGTGATGGAACACATCAGCAAAAGCTTATTTTATTTGATTTCAGATTACCACGTATAGTAATTTCATTGTTAGTCGGAGCAGGCTTTGCAGTTTCTGGATGTATCCTACAGAGCCTATCGCGTAACGCACTTGCTGAACCAGCTACGCTGGGAATAAATGCTGGAGCTGGTTTTGCGGTGATCATCTTTATCTCCTTCTTTCCGGCAACAACAGCAGCACCCGTATTTGTACTCCCGCTATTAGCGCTTGGTGGAGCTAGCTTAACCGCAGCCCTAATCTATATACTTGCTTATCGGAAAGATGATGGTCTGTCCCCTACGCGGCTGATACTCATCGGGATTGCAGTCGCTGCAGGAATCAATGCAGTTCAACTAGTTCTAGCATTACGGCTTGATCCTAATAACTATCAGTTTGTAGCTACGTGGATCGCCGGAAAAATATGGGGTGGAGATTGGAGATTCGTTCTTGCTCTACTACCCTGGATAGTGATTCTATTGCCGTTCTCTTTCTATAAAGCACGGATACTTAATGTATTAAATCTTGGTGATCATACCTCATTAGGACTTGGAATGCGATTGGAAAAGGAACGCATCCTGCTTCTTGTTACAGCTGTAGCCCTTGCTGGCTCTTGCGTCGCTGTAAGTGGTGGTATTGGCTTCGTCGGTCTAATCGCTCCTCATCTGGCGCGTAGGCTTGTAGGCCCCAGACATCAAGTGTTGTTACCTGCATGTGCTTTGACAGGGGCACTACTTATGATTACCGCCGATACGATCGGAAGATGGGTGTTACAACCTGCGGAAGTACCAACAGGTATCGTGGTTGCGATCATTGGCGCTCCTTACTTTTTATATTTGCTCGCCAAATCAAAAGCGTAAAACTAAGCGAATGCTTACGAAGCGAGTTTTACTATGTAGTTCAAGGAGCCATGCTCCGTAAAACAAAGCGTATGCTTACGAAGCAAGTTTTACTATGTAGTCTAATCAAGGAGCCATGCTCCGTAAAACTTTAAAGGAGTTGTAAATCATGTCAGAACGTTTAAATACAAAAGAGTTAAGTATTGGGTATGCGGAAGCTACAATAGTTAAAGGATTGAACTTGTCCATTCCAACAGGGAAAATTACAGCGCTTGTTGGAGCGAACGGTTCCGGTAAATCAACAATCCTCAAGACCATGGCGCGGATTATGAAACCTAAGAGCGGTAGCGTGATGCTGGACGGCAAATCGATCCATAATTTCTCTACAAAAGAGGTCGCTCGGCAGCTTGCGATTTTACCGCAAAACCCGACAGCTCCTGATGGTTTGACGGTGTCTGAGCTGGTTAGCTATGGCCGTTTCCCACATCAAAAAGGGTTCGGTACGATGACAGCAGAGGATCGTAGTATTATTTCCAACGCTATTTCCGTCACTGGAATGGAGCCTTTCCATGATCGACCGATTGATCGTCTTTCTGGGGGACAACGTCAGCGTGCTTGGATCGCTATGGCATTGGCACAAGAGACAGACATTCTATTCCTAGACGAGCCAACAACATTTCTTGATATGGCCCATCAGCTTGAAGTGCTTCAACTTCTGCAAAAGCTGAATGAGGAAGAGGGACGTACGATTATCATGGTGGTTCACGATCTAAATCATGCTACTCGCTATGCGCAGCATATGGTAGCTATTAAGTCCGGTAGTGTAATTAGTGAAGGCTCCCCTACTGAAGTCATGACACCAGATGTGCTTCGCGAAGTATTTGGAATTGAAGCAGATATTGTTCCTGATCCACGTACGGGTGTGCCGTTGTGTCTTCCTTACGAGCTTGCTGCGTATAAAGCAGTGTAATTATAGCAAATACAGTTTATTAAGCGTGGGAGTGTAATCAGTTATAGTGGCTGCAAGAAGATTGTCTTTACTTTATGCATGCCTACTGATTGTTACGCTTCTAAATAATCTTTATAATATACGATAACAGGCTCCCGTCATTGACAAGGGAGCCTGTTCGTTGTTACAGTTGTGGTTGCCTACAATTCCATGATAACTACTTAAGTATAAACGTTCTTATATTTAAAAATAGATCAAGGACCATCATTTATACATGGTTAAAGGAGCATGAAACATGAATATTGACAAAATTCAAGATGACCTGCAAAAGCTAATGACTGCAGGAATAGTGAAGAGTCATGAGAACTTAAAAGATCACGTGTACACCAAAATGGGCGGAAAAGCTGATATTTTGGCAGCACCAGCTACTTATGAGGAAATACAAAAGATCGTTACATATGCTGAACAGAATGGGATAACCCTTACGGTACTTGGGAACGGCTCCAATGTGATTATTCGTGATGGTGGTGTGCGTGGTATTGTTCTGCAAACGGCAGGACTAACCGAAATGGGAATTCGCGACAATCACTTGTATGCTCAGTGCGGGGCCAAAATAATTGATGTTTCCAGATATGCACTGGATATGGAGCTTACGGGTCTTGAGTTCGCCTGTGGCATTCCTGGAACAGTTGGTGGAGCGCTTTACATGAACGCGGGGGCTTATGGCGGAGAAGTAAAAGATGTGCTGCATAGTGCGCTGGCTATAACTAAGACCGGACAATTGGTTACTCTACAAGGCGATGAACTGCAATGGGGTTACAGAAAAAGCGTGTTCGCAAGCGGCGAGTATATCGTTCTTGAGGCCAACTTTGCTATGACTTCCGGTGATGCATTGACCATCAAGGCTAAAATGGATGAATTAACTTATTTGCGTGAATCGAAGCAGCCACTTGAGTATCCATCTTGTGGTAGTGTGTTTAAACGTCCTCCAGGTCGGTTTGCAGGTCAGTTAATTCAGGAGAGCGGTTTGCAAGGTACAAGAATTGGTGGTGCTGAAGTATCCAAGAAGCATGCAGGATTTATTGTGAATGCTGATAATGCAACAGCCAGCGATTACATCGGGCTAATTCACCATGTAAGAGCGACTGTGAAAGATAAATTCGGCGTAGAGCTGGAAACTGAAGTAGAGATCATTGGAGAAGAGTAATAATTGAAATCTAAAAGAGTCTGCAGATTACGAGAGGCCACTGAAAAACGTGTG
>DJUJ01000208.1 GCA_002438345.1 Paenibacillus sp. UBA6285 | reverse complement strand
CCGTTTCTCGTAGAAATATAAGGAAAATTTATATCGTGGAATATATAAATTCTTATATTTAAACAAAAAAGGCATATCATCCGAAAACGGACGATATGCCTGTAATTTACAGCTATCATGCGCACGGTGCTTTACAGCACCAGGCATGTGAGAGACCTTCAAGAACTAAAGTTATACGATCAATTACACTCGCAGGGAACTTCAGGACGGTTTCACCACTTGGGCTGCTTCGGTATTCGGTTGAGTGAAAATTCCAACAATAGTAATATGATATGGCTGTAACTTCGTAAACACCGCGCTCACCCCTTTCATTGATTTAATAATAACTTTTGGTAATAACTAGTAGACGGTAAGTTATGTTCAGAGTTTATCACTCGCTTTGCAAAGTTGTCAAATTAATTTTTGAGGAGCTTGGGAAATTATTAATTGTATAAAGGTGTTTGAATATCGATTCATTTTCAGTATGATTAGACTATACGAAGGAGCTGAGAGAGATGAACATGGAAATTAGTCAAGCAGCGGCAGCTTGGTTTAAAAGAGAACTGGATCTTAACAATGGAGACTATATTCGTTTATTTCCCCGTTATAGCTCGGGAGGTGGACTTCACCCTGGCTTCTCACTGGGTATTGCAACAGAGGCACCTGGACGTCCGGCAATACAAGTTGAACAAGACGGTATTGTGTTCTACATGGAGGAGCAGGACTTATGGTATATGGAAGGCTACGGCTTAACTATTGTGTATTCTGAGGCAGAGGATGACATTGATTATAAGTATGAAGCTAAATCGGTGCCTGGCGGCGTACAGGTTTAAATGTCTTAATTTTGTTTATTAACTAATGATGAAAAGCCCTTGCCAAAAGGCAGGGGCTTTTTCTACGTTGATATAATCAGTGCGAATTGCGGAATGTTTCTTCCTCCATAGCAAAATCGAAATCGTCAATGTCGTATACTTGAACAGGGACACCGCCTTCAATAATGCGTTGAATCAGCTCGAATTGATCGGTAAGAATAGGCACCTTCTCACGTTGAGAGGACAATAGTAGTTCCGTTTCGATGGGATCGAACGTTTCGCCGTAGACAGCGGTATCCATGCTATTAATAATGGTAATCTTTGATTGTCCGCCGAGCAATATACCAGAGCTTTTTGCCCAAGGAACGGACAGACAGCGGTTGATTTTTTTAGCATTAAGTGGCTCTTCGAAATAGGCAATGAGCTCACCAATCTTGAGTTTGACATGCTTGTCATCATCTGGACGATTCATTAACGGATCATCGCTGTCTCGCAGTTCGTATAATTCCATCACGGTCGTATAAGGCACTATATATTCTACAGGGCTGCTCGATATGAGAAGTTGGCCGTAAATCGCCATCATGACGGCTTCCGTCACAAATTGTCTAGACATCTTTATCCTCCTGAAGTTCGGGTACTGCTATCGTACTTATGGACTTAAAAATATAAAAACACTGTAGAGCGCAAAAGTCAACTGTACTTAGCAACTCAGTAAAGAGAAAGGACAGAATAATCCTGTGAAACAATGGAAATCATATTTTACTTTCGTACGCCCTTACATGAAATGGATTGTGTTTACGCTCTTTATAGGAATGATCAAGTTCAGCATCCCGTTGACACTGCCTATGATTCTGAAATATGTAGTCGATGACCTGCTAATGAACCCTGTCATGAGCGTAGAGGAGCGGGTATCCCAATTGATGCTCATACTCGGAGGCGCTTTTATTTTATTCGTAATCGTGAGGGGACCGGTGGAGTATTACCGTCAGTATTTTGCTCAGCTGATTACAAGCAAGGTATTGTTCGATATGCGTAATAAGCTATACAGTCACTTACAGCGGTTGTCGCTGCGGTATTATCAGAATACAAAAGTGGGCGAAGCGATTTCGAGATTTATTAATGATGTGGAACAGACCAAAAATTTAGTAGAAGTCGGCATGATGAATGTATGGCTGGATTTATTTACGCTAGTGTTTGCGCTCGGTTTTATGTTTTATTTGAATCCGGTGCTGGCGCTAGTATCTATCGCTGTACTTCCGTTTTACGCCTTCGCGGTAAGTAAATTGTATAAGCGACTTAAGGTGTTAACCAAAGACCGTTCGCAAGCTCTGGCTGGCATTCAAGGCTATCTTCATGAACGGATTCAAGGCATAGCGGTTATTCGCAGTTTCACCATGGAAAAAGTGGATCAGAAGCAGTTTGAAGATATCAACGGTAACTTTCTCAAAAAAGCGATGGCTCAAACCCGCTGGAACGCAATTACCTTTGCAATCATCAATACACTAACGGATATTGCACCACTTCTGGTCATCGGTTACGGTGGTTATCAAGTTATTCACGGTAATTTGACGGTAGGAACCTTTGTTGCTTTCTTCGGATATCTTGACCGAATGTATGCTCCGCTGCGGCGTTTGATTAATTCCTCGACAGTGCTCACACAAGCCTCGGCTTCCCTTGAACGGGTGCTTGAGCTTCTGGATGAGCCTTATGATATCGTGGATAAACCGGGAGCGAGACCTCTGACTAATGCACGAGGTGAAATAGATTTTCATAATGTATGGTTCAAATATAATGAAGAGAATGAATGGGTACTGAAGGATATCAATTTAAGTATCAAACCTGGACAGACCGTCGCTTTTGTCGGAATGAGTGGTGGTGGGAAGTCCTCTCTCATAAGCTTGATCCCACGATTCTATGACATCAGCAAGGGGAGCCTTCAGATGGATGGTCAGGATATACAGGATTTGACGCAAGAGAGTTTGCGAAGATCCGTCGGGATGGTGCTTCAAGATAATTTCTTGTTCAGTGGATCTGTACGTGACAATATTCGGTTTGGTAATCCTGAAGCAACGGAGAATGAAATCCTCTCAGCGGCGAAAGCTGCCAACGCGCATGATTTTATTGAGCAGCTGCCGTTAGGCTATGACACAGAAGTGGGAGAGCGTGGAGTGAAGCTGTCTGGAGGACAGAAGCAACGGGTAGCCATTGCAAGGGTGTTTCTCAAAGACCCGAAGGTACTTATATTAGACGAAGCTACATCAGCGCTAGATCTGGAATCAGAGCATTTAATTCAGCAAGCGCTGCAATCCCTCTCGTCGGAACGTACTACACTAATTGTCGCACATAGACTGTCTACGATTACACATGCTGATCAAATTGTGGTGCTTGAGAACGGTGAAATCACGGAGCGTGGTACCCACGAACAATTGATGGCGATAGATGGAAGTTATGCGAGGTTGTTTAATGTGCAGCATTTGGATGCTTGATACGATCTAACATTTCTTTAATTACTTTAGTGGTCTTCTCCGGAGAGAAGGCCACTTTTTGAATTTAAAGAGATGATTTAAGCACAGTATTCTTTATCTTGGAAAATAATTTGAACTCCACTTGAGTCTTTTTGAATATCACGGGCGTCTAAAAAATATAAGCAACATGAAAAGGGAGTGAGAACTTGTATACAACTGAGCTGGAGGAAAAGGCGATAGCGGGTGATGAGGACAGCTTTACAGCATTGATTGACGGGATGCAAGAGCGGATTTACCGTATGGCATACTCCTATGTGAGGAATAAAGATGATGCGCTGGAGATTGTACAGGAGACCGTCTATAAAGCGTATATCTCTATTCATAAACTACAGCAACCTCAATATTTTAAAACTTGGATCATAAAAATAGCTGTCAATTGTGCCTTGGACTTTATCCGAAAATCTAAAAAAGTCGTGTATATGGACAAAGATCCCGAGGCCAGCTACGTTTCTAAACCCATTGAAGATGTCATCGATCTTCAGGAGGCATTAAGTGTCCTAGATGAAAGATCAAGAATGATCATTGTCATGAGATATTTTGAAGACTTGCCCATAAAGGGAATTGCTGAAGTGTTGGACATGCCAGAGAGTTCCATAAAATCTGTCATTTATCGGGGATTAGGAAAATTAAAAATTAATTTGAAGGGGAGTGGATACTTTGGATAATCGACTTGAACGTTTGCAGCAAGCATACAGCGATATTGAAATCCCTGAAGAATTGTCATTGGCTTCTCGTAAAGGCATAGAAAGAGGAAAGCAATATAAACAAGATCAAAGTCATCAACTAGATAATCAAACTAAACAAGTGAAAAGAGGAACAAATATGAGTGGATTGAAATGGACAGGATCAGTTGCAGCAGCTATATTAATTTCTTTTACAGTGGGCGTAAATACAGTACCGACCTTCGCAGACAGTTTACATGATGTGCCGGTTCTCGGTAAGCTGGTAAGTGTATTGAAATTTACGGATGGAAGTGCAGGAGGTGGCACGATTCAGGATGGAGTAGATGTTAATTTCATTTCGTTGAAACAAGATAAGAACAGTGATCAAATGATCCTGAACTTTGCGAATTCGGACAATACACAAGACCTTGCAAGCTCGTATAATGTGAAATTCACGGACAATCCTTCTACAATGACCGTAACAGTTAGTGGGGCGAGGAATTTCTCAGCTATTAAAGATTTAGAGACATTAAAACAAAGCAAGTATGTTCAGGATGCGTATCCTTTAATAACATTGGATGACTCGGCTATACGTTTCAATGTAACTTTCAAAGAGCCAGTCGCTTATGAGGTGAAGGAATATAAGGAGCCTGCACAGGTGGCAATTACATTGAAGGATAAGAAGGGTGACTTGGGGGAAGGAACTTCTATATATTCGCTTAGAACGGTCTCAGAACCTTCCGGCGAGAGTCAGGGAATGGCTGAAGAAATGCTATTCGGGTTAAAGGACGTACGCGTATTGAAGGATCAGAAGGGATTATTCCTCGTGGAAGCTGGATATTTCAATACTGAAGCAGAAGCTTTGGATCAGTTGAAAAAAATTCAAACCGAGTATGGTATTGGAGATTTATTGTTTGTAGAAAAACGATCGTCTCAGGAAATTCCACAGTCTATTTCTCAGGCTGAATAAAAAGACAGTAGAGCAGCGATAATCTCGTTAGTGGAGAATCGCTGCTCTACTTTTGTGTTCAGTGGTTGCGCTACTTTTACATTTTGCCAATTAATAGCGACAACATACCGGCTGCGATAAGCGGTCCTACAGGGACACCCTTGAACAATGCAACGCCAATCACTGTTCCGATCAGGAGACCTGCAACAACTGTGGGTTGGTTGGTCATAAGGATGGCTCCGCGCCCACCAAGATAAGCGACGAGAATGCCGATCGCAATCGCAAGAAGAGACTTCCAGTGGAGAAAGGATTGCCCGACCATCTGTAGCGATATTTTACCGCTGGCCAAAGGTGTCATGACCCCGATCGTAAGAATGATGATCCCGATGGTTAAACCATATTTTTCAAGCCAAGGGAAGGTCTGCTGCAGGCCAAGAACTCTTAGCAGTAGTAGGACGACCATTGCTATTGTTACAGGGGAATTACTGCTTATAATACCGNNCCTTATTGTGAGAACTGCGCTTCGCAAGAATGTGATCAGCGATAAGTTTACCATGCCCACGTCCTGTCTCAATAAACACTTCATTCGCATTCCGACCCGAGGCGATTACTCCTGCAACATAAAGACCAGGAACATTACTTTCCATAGTTGAAGGATTAAAAGCTGGCTTATCCAGATCGTCATCCATGACAACACCCGCTGAAGTGAGAAGCACTCGGCTAGGCCGGAAGCCAGTCAAAGCAAGCACGAAATCATTATCTATGGATTTCTTGTCTCCATTGTGACTTGTAACTATAACCGAACTAGCCGTAATTTCCGTAACACGTGATTCCAGATGAAGGGTGATCTTTCCCTTTTGTACCATTCCTTCAAAGATTGGCCGAACCCAAGGTTTTATATTCGTGGAAATGCTCTCACCACGATAGACCATATCTACTGTAGCTCCAACACGCATAAGCTCTATTGCTGCATCTACCGCGGAATTACTGCCACCAATGACTGTAACTTTCATACCAGTATAAGGATGGGCTTCTCCGAAATAGTGGGTAACTTTAGGAAGTTCTTCACCTGGAATACCGATCATATTCGGTTGATCAAAAGAACCCGTAGCGATAACTATATTTGCGGTGATACGTGTGTGATGCTCTCCGCGCATATTGGACGTATGTACAGCAAAAGTTCCATCTTCCAGAGGCTCAATGGATAACGCTTCTTCGTAAGCTGCGATATCTAGACCATACAGTTTCGCAGCTCGGCGGTAATAAACAAGTGCTTCATGACGGTATGGTTTATCATTGGTCGAGGTGAAGGGAACGTCTCCGATCTCCAATAACTCAGCTGTACTGAAGAATTGCATATTTGTTGGATACAAATAAATGGAGTGAACGATAAAGCTTTTTTCAATAATGAGACTGGATAGTCCTTGGCGCTGGCATTCGATAGCTGCCGAGAGGCCGCAAGGACCTGCACCGATAATAATTACATCTTTCATACAGCGGGTTACCTCCTGATTGTTACTATCTTTTCTTTAAATCCTACTCTAAATTCATGAATTTTGCCATAAGCACTAGATTAAACACAATAACCATTGCAAGTGTAATATTGATTGTTATATAATTAGATATATATCTAATATATATTTTGCTTATGAAAGTGAAGGAGTGTGATTCCAATGCAGTTGGAAAAAATAGTGAACTATCATAAAGCTTTGGCTGACCCAACGCGTCTTCGTTTATTGTTGCTTTTGTCGCAAGGAGAAATGCACGGACAAGCGCTGGCCGAGAAATTGAATTTATCGCAACCAACAGTAACTCATCATGCAGCGAAATTGCGTGAAGCGGCTCTAATTAAGGAACGACGCGACAAAAACACCGTTTATTTTAAGTTAAATCCAGAGTTCATTAGTAGTGGCGCTGAGGCATCACTTCAGTTTATTTTTTCGAAAGGAGCGAGGAATATGGAAGAGAAATCACCTGAGAATAGCCTTAAGGAGTCTGTACTTCGTAATTTTTTCTCGAAGGATGGTCGGCTCCGGCAAATCCCAGCACAGTATAAGAAAAAGTTGATCGCGCTGCAGTACATGGTAGAGAAGCTTGAACCAGGAGTAGTTTATACAGAGAAAGAAATTAACGAGTTCATTAAGCAATTTCATGAAGATTTCGCCACCATACGGCGTGAATTTATTATGCATCAGTTTATGTACCGTGAGAATGACAAATATGAGCTTAATCCCCAAGAAATATGGACACGTTGGGAAGATGTCAAATAATGATCATAAAATTATTAACATTTTGTGTCGATTAGAAATATGCTGATTAATAGAGAGGAATTCGAATATAATAAAATTGTAAGCGCTAACAAAGATGGTTTTTAGAAAGGAGACTTTCTTTATGTTTTTCAAACGCGCAAAAAAACAACCCAAATCCGATCATGTAACCGTTACCTTAACCCAAGTCAAGCAGGCGATTAGAAAGTTTGAAGAAGAAATGCCTGCGCTAATTAATAGAACAGCCTTAATCCTTGACGACAAAAGAATAGATTTGAGCCGACTAAAACGATATTTAGGTGGAGTTTCAGAGCAGAATTTCTATATGTCACGCGAGACCTATGAAATTTTTGAGGAAGAAGATAAGCTTGTTCCGTATTATCTTGATATGGTTCAGACTGCTGTAGATAATTACATTAGTGATACAGGTCAGCTGCCGCTCGTTAAAGATGCATGGTTACCAGAGGTTCATTATCGGTTGCTTTCTACAGAGAGTTATCTCAAAGAAACACCACCATTCCCGCTGTATATAACGGAAGAGGAAATGATGCTGACACACAGAGCGGAGCATTTTGAGTAAATGAATGAATCTAATATATGGCATATTAAAGACTGTTCGGTAGAAGGGGAGGCAGCTATTCCTTTTTACAGAATGGTCTTTTCATTGTCTCTAAAGGCATAGTACAATAGATTTCTGAAAGTTCAATTCTGAAAATCAACAGCTATAAGGGGAATCGCTTTATGAAAGAAGTACAAGCCATATTATTTGATCTGGATAATACTTTAATGGATCGCGATAATACATTTCGTAGTTTTAGTACTCAGTTTGTTCAGGATTTTCTAGGACATCTAGAACCTGCGGAAGCGCAGGATGTTATAGAAGATATGATCCACAGAGACGCTGATGGATACCGAGATAAGGACGGATTTTTCGTGGAACTAAGCGAGGTACTACCTTGGAAAACCCCAGTTCCGGCTGAACATATTCGTGCATATTACGATGCGAGCTATATCAACCACGGAGCAACGATGAAGCATGCCGTGGACGTTCTGAAGTACTGCTTAGAGCGTGGTTATACTCTAGGACTGGTTACTAACGGAAAAAAGGAAATCCAGGACACCAAAATTGATACCCTTGGCCTTCGAGAGTACTTCAAGGCTATTGTCATATCCGGCGAAGTAGGAATCGCTAAACCCGATCCTGAGATTTATCAACTTGCAATAGACAGACTGGGGGTTAATGCGGATCAGACATTGTTTATTGGAGATCATCCAGTGAACGATATCTGGGGTGCAGGCAAAGCGGGGCTTCAAGGGATTTGGCTGCAAAGAAAACATGCATGGGACGATCAGTTGGACATACAACCTTGGAAGAAGATCATTGAGTTGAATGAGCTTAAGTCCATTTTGTAATTTTTTTAAAACTTGCAGTTGACATTTTACTGCTAAGCCGATTATGATAACACCATCTTATTTCGGAAGGAGACGATGTTTTATGACAGTTTTTAACGTAACGAATTCAACTGTTGTGGATACGTGTCTTCCGGGAACAGCGGCTGCCGAATAAGTTATTCGTGCAGTTTAGCAGGTAAGCTCTATTACGCTTATTAGAGCCGCGGGAACCGTATCGGGTCCGGCGGCTTTTTTGCGTGTATAGAACTGATAGAATTTGTAGTTAAGTGTCTATTTGTCTATATATCGCACGGAAAAATGAACTTATCCTAGTCTTTAGGATGAGACACTTTTCTGATTGTGTGTGCACTGTTTGTCCTTTTCGTCACAGAAAAGTTCATGAGTGTAAACCGCCGCCGGAGTCTTAAGTTCCGGCGGCTTTTTGTGTTCTCGGAAAACGCTAGAAGTACAAGAATAATAAAAACATAAACATTTCTTTAGGAGGATTCAAATGACTAACATAAAGCAATATGGATGGAATGAAAATTGGAGCACTAAATGGGTTGAAAAGTGGAAACAACCGGAGGATAAACAACTTGTTCCCGGAAGGATTGTAGGTGATTTTGGAAGTAAGTATAGGGTAATGACTGATTTGGGAGAGACATGGGGAGAGCTATCAGGTAAGCTGAGACATACGTTTGTTGCTTCAGGTGATTTTCCAGCGATCGGCGACTGGGTGGCTCTTGCAATGCAGGATGGCGGTGAGCATGTGATTATACATGGGATATTGCCTCGACATAGTGTCATCTCACGCAAGGTAGCAGGTAACACACAAGAGGAGCAAATTGTTGCCTCGAATGTGGACACCTTATTTCTGGTCAGTGCTTTGAATGATGACTTTAATGTTCGGCGCATGGAGAGATACCTAATCATGGCTTGGAACAGTGGGGCAAATCCAGTCATTCTGTTGACCAAAGCGGATCTTTGCCTAGATGCAGAGAGTAAAATCGCCGAAATGGAAAGTGCAGCTCCAGGAGTTTCAGTACATGCAGTTAGCGCTTTGCAAGATGATGGGCGTGAGAAGCTGCTTCCTTACATCGGCAGTGGACAGACAGTGGCACTAACGGGCTCATCAGGCTGTGGTAAATCAACTATGGTCAACTGGCTTTGCGGAAAGAACCTTCAGCTTACACAGGATGTTAGAGAAGGAGATAGCCGCGGACGTCATACTACTACGCACCGTGAACTGTTTGTTATGCCAGACGGTGGGATTATAGTGGATACACCGGGGATGCGCGAGCTGCAGCTGTGGGAAGATGAGGGTGGGCTGGATCTAGCGTTCAGTGATATCAGCAGCTTAGGTGCTACATGTCGTTTTAGTAACTGCAGACATGAACGAGAAGAGGGCTGTGCCGTTCTGGAAGCAGTTCGAAGCGGTGAGCTGGAAGAGAAGAGACTGCTGAACTACAGAAAGACACAGCGTGAGCTGCTGTACCAAAGTACCAAAGAGGTGAAACTCAAGAGAAAAAGCGCTGCTTCTTCAAAAGTTGGTTCGTCAAGGACCAGAGGGTACGGATGGCGTAAAGAACTAGATGAGTATTAGAAGAACTTTGAAAGACAGCGACGGGGTCATTCATAGTGTATTGATAGCATAGAAAATCAAAAAGGTTGACCCTAAGCGATAGTGATATGCTCCCCATACAGCA
>DJUJ01000217.1 GCA_002438345.1 Paenibacillus sp. UBA6285 | reverse complement strand
TGATACGGTTCTCCGTAACATCTATAAAGCGAAAGGCAAAAACTATATAATGGTTACAACATGAAGGCCAATTCCCCGAAGAGGTGAGACCATGCAAATCCATTACGAAGCCATCGAGCAGAGCGGGCAAATTCCGGTCAAGATTTTCACGCAGTCCCTCGAACTGTTCCCTTACCATTGGCACGAGGAAACAGAGATCTTGTTCATCCTTAAGGGATCAATCGAAGTCATGATCGATAGGCAAGGAACGGTTCTGAACGTCGGGGATATCTTTCTTGTAAACCGGAATGAAATCCACTTCCTTCGTTCATTGGACAAGCAGGAACGGGCGCAGCTGCTTATTCTTCAATTCAGCCTCGAGCAATTTCAAAAATACGGCGTTGAAACGAATGGAATGAGCTTCAAGCTTGACTCAAGTGCCTCGAAAGGAACGAAAACGAAGGAATATCATCGGATCCGGTCACTGCTTGCTACAATGATGAAGATTGTCATCAACCGTGAAGAGCCGCAAAATTTGCTGATCGAACGGCATATGCTCGATCTATACATTATTTTGAGGAACCATTTCAGCATACCGATAGAGACTCTTGCCGCGCAAATCCGAGAAGGTGATGAACGCCTTCTCGAAATCCTCAAATATATCAATGCCAATTATAACAATTCGCGCCTTAGCCTCAATAATATCGCGGACCAGTTCTTTTTGACGCCGCAATATTTGTCTAAATACTTTAAAACTAACATAGGCGTTTCGTTCAAGAAGTTCATCGAAAACATCCGCTTGAATAAATCGTTAAAACCGCTTAGGCTGTCGGAAAACAATATTCTCGACGTCGCGCTTCGCCACGGTTTTCCTGATGCGAAGTCGTATTACCGCGTGTTTCGGGAAGTGCTCGGCATGACCCCGACGGAGTTCCGCGAGCTTCAGAAGGTCGATGTGAACCTCGAAAAGCCGAAGGATTATTTCAGCATCAGCAGCAAAAAAACGTTGTCCGAGCTATTCCAATATATCGACTGGAATGAGAATGAATCGGTTTTTTCGGGTGATGGAAGAGAGAGGTCGGTCACGTATACCGTTGACATGGGGATTTCAAAAGGGAAGCTTCAGTCAAGCTGGAAGCGCCTTATGACATTCGGCTATGCACCACATGGACTTCGGCAAGATTTCCGCAGACAACTCAGGACGCTGCAACAGGACATCGGATTCGAATACATCCGGTTTCATGGCATTTTTGCTGATGAGTTGCTCGTCTATAATGAATCTCCTTCGGGTAAGCCGTATTATAATTTCAATCACGTCGATACGCTGCTGGACGGATTGCTTGAGGAAGACATTAGGCCGTTTTTGGAGCTTGGCTTCATGCCTTCGATGCTTGCTTCCGCGGAAGGCGACATGTTCTGGTGGAAAGCAAACGTTACGCCACCGAAAAGCTTGGATCGATGGCTGGACATGGTCGAAGCTTTCGTCCGGCATATAATAAACCGATACGGCATGGCGGAAGTGTCGCGATGGTACTTCGAATTTTGGAACGAGCCGGATTTGGAAGGCACCTTCTGGAAAGGCACGCGCGAACAATTTTTTGAACTGTTCAAAGTGACTTTCTCGCGCATCAAGTCGATCAGTCCGATGCTTAAAGTGGGCGGCTTCGGCAACATATGCCATTTCAGCGGCAATTCCTGGTTGCGGTCGTTTGTTTCGTATGCCCGTGAACACGGGATCGAGCTCGATTTCTTTTCTTTTCATGCGTATCAGTTGGCGATTGATCCATACGACCTGGTGGACGAAAAATTACGAATAAATGTGCCTCAGATGCTTACCTTTCACGAAGATTTCAGCGAATTGTTTACGGCTAACCCGAACTTCCGTTTGGGTGATGAGAATGTGATCGAGCGGGCCGTAAAGCAGGCCATTAAATGGACGGCTGAGCTGCCGATGAAGGAGCGAGAGTATTGGATTACCGAATGGAACGGTAATATTGACTGCCGAGATTTGATCCACGACACGTGTTTTATGGCCGCTTTTATCGTGAAAACGGCTTTGCAATGCGGACATTTGGTCGAAGGAATGGGCTATTGGACGGCGACGGACCTGCATGAGGAGTTTCAATTGCCGCAGCCTTTATTTCATGGAGGCTACGGTTTGCTGACGTATAACGGTATCAAAAAGGCGGGCTTCCACGCGTTCGCGTTCCTCGCAAGGTTAGGGGATGAAATCGTAATGCAGCGAGAGGGCGTCATCGTGACGCGCCGCGGGGAAGATTATCAAATTCTTTTGTACAATTATTGCCACTACAACGAGCTGTACAATCAATTTGATTATTCGCAGGTTACTTCGAAGAACCGTTATGGCATCTTCAACGAGACAGCGCAGAACCGATTCGGCTTACGGCTTGAAGAATTTAACGGACATTACTTATTGGAACAAATGCGGGTCAACCGGAAGCATGGCTCGTCTTTTGATGCTTGGGTGGAGATGGGTGCGCCGGACAAGTTGACTGCCGAAGGCCGAGCGTATCTCGATCGGATGGCGCAACCGCAATATCGGACCTGGCTAGAGAAGGCACATGAGTTCATTGAGCTGGATGTCGCGCTCGAACCGCACGAGATCCAGCTGATTCTGGCGACGAAGCAGTATTGATGAAACAAAAGGAACACGCACCCGATGCGTGTTCCTTTTTTTAATCTACTTTTGCCGATTCATTTGCTTATTAACCGAAAGAAGATCATAAAAGGAATAACCAAAGCCGATGTTCGGAACGAAAGTGAAGCGCTTCCATTGTAGAATAGAAATCAAGAAGTGGAATTGAGAGAGGAGACATGGAATTGGCGATTTTCGACTTGGGCGGCGTAATTATCCCGACGGAAGAATTAAAGGAATGGGGCATTGTCAATACTTTAAATCAAACCATGTATTGGGGGTAATAATATGGGAACAAATAATGGGAAAATCAAGATAGGTGAAAAAATCGCATATGGGCTTGGAGATGGTGCAAACAGCGTAGTGTGGGCTGCTGTTGGTGCATTCATGTTGTTCTTCTTTACAGATATTGCTCATATGACAGCAGCAGTGGCGGGGGGGANNGGCGGGTGCAATTCTACTTTGGGCGAGGGTGATTGATGGTTTTGTTGACATTCTTGTTGGTACTTTAGTGGATCGTACAAAAACACGTTTTGGGAAAGCTCGACCATGGATTTTGTGGATGGCTGTGCCTTTCGGTCTTTTCACAATTATGCTATTTAGTGTACCAGACTTTAGCATGACAGGAAAAATCGTTTATTATTCTATTGCTTATTTTGCAGTAAATATTATATATTCTTGCATTAACATTCCTTACGGAACCCTGAATTCACTCATTACGCAAGACCAACAAGAAAGACAAGTTCTTAATATTTTCAGAATGTTAACGGCTTTATTAGTGTCTCTAGTTGTTATGGTTGGAACAACAGGTTTTGTTAAAGCTTTAGGTAATGACAGCGGTGCTTGGCAAAAAACATTTATTATTTATTCAGTAATTGCAGTTGTTATGTATTTCATTACCTTCTTTGGAACAAAAGAAAGAGTAAAAATCGTCACAAAAACTGAGGCAGGCGCACAGGCTACCACAAAAATGAGAATTGTATCCATGCTTAAAAACAAATACATGTGGATTGTTTTCACATTGTCTATCACAATGTTCCTTACTAATGGTATGAGTGGAATAAACATCTTCTACTGCAAATACGTATTTGGCGACGAATCAAAAATGAGTCTCTTGATGCTCGCATCTTTCGCACCTATGTTACTGGTTTTACTGGTAAGCGCACCTCTTGTGAAAAAACTTGGTAAGCGTAACTATGCATTAGTTGGTTGCTTTATATCAATTGTTGGCTTTGTAATCATGACTATGGCACCAGAAAATCTTAATATCGTTCTTATTGGTAGTTTGATTAAAGGGATAGGTATGGGGCCACTAATGGCAACTTCATTCCCAATGGTATTTGACACGATCGAATACGGTGAGTGGAAGACTGGTATTCGTGCAGAAGCCTTAACCTACAGTATGTCTAGCGTTGCTTCAAAGCTTGGAACAGCAGGCGGTGCGGCTATTGTTGCTGCATTACTATCTGTTGGGGGTTACGTTGCTGGTGCAGCTACTCAATCAGACTCAGCAATTTTCGCTTTCAAAGCAAGTTTTATCTATGTTCAATTTGCATTATTAATTGTCACTACAGTTCTTCTGTTCTTTTATAAACTAGATAAAATTTATCCAACTATGATGAAAGAGTTAGAAGCAAGAAGAAACGTATAGTTGGACCCGTTCTCGGGTATTCAGAAAACTCAAAGGTACATGTAATGGAGAAAGACGTCTTGTTTTTCAAAAATATTGTAAATAGGAGAGATTACAATGGAAAAATATAAAAATTCGGAATTACCAATCAACGAAAGAGTTGAAGATCTAGTTTCAAAAATGACACTTGAGCAAAAACTAGCACAACTTCAATGTATGATGCTTATGGGAAATCCAGAGGATATATTTCAAGGTTTCCCAAATGGTTTAGGCGAAGGAACCGCTATGAGTGGGGCACAAACAATAGAAGAAAATGCAGCATTTGCGAAAGCAATTCAAGATGTTGCTACGGGTGTAAACGAATTTGGAATACCCACTTTGCTTCATTCAGAGGCTCTTACTGGATTCCTCTCGATCGGTGGAACAGTATTCCCTTCAGCAATTGGTCTAGGGGCTACTTGGAACCCAGAGACAGTTGAGAAAATGACCGAAATCATTCGTAAGCAAATGATTTCAGTTGGTGTTCGTCAAGCGCTTTCACCAGTTATGGACGTTGCTCGTGACTTACGTTGGGGAAGAGTTGGGGAAACTTATGGAGAGGACCCTACACTCTGCGCAGCCATGAGCACCGCTTTCGTAAAGGGACTGCAGGGAGAAGACCTAAAAGACGGTGTTGTTGCTACAGGAAAACACTTTATAGGCTATGCGGTTTCTGACGGTGGACTAAATATGACAACGAACCCTATTACACCACGTGAGATTCGTGAAGTTTATGCAAAACCATTCCAAGCTGCTCTAACTGAAGCGAATTTAGAATCTATGATGAATTCATACGGAACGATTGACGGCGAAGCAGTCATCACATCAGAACATATTCTAAATGATCTTCTACGTGATGAAATGGGTTTTGATGGCGTTGTTGTATCTGACTATATGTCGATCATGAGAACATTGGGTCTTAAAATTGCAGCTAACCCAGTAGAGGGGGGAATCGCAGCCTTGAAGGCAGGGCTCGACTCAGAACTCCCTAGCCCGTTTGGATATACACAAGAATTAATCGAAGCGGTAAAAAGAGGAGAATTAGAAGAAAAATATATTGACCGAGCGGTAAAAAGGATGCTCTCAACTAAATTTAAATTAGGGCTTTTTGAAAATCCATATCCTAAAGCCGAAACCATTACCGAAGCATATGGCGACAAAGGTTGCCTTGAACATAGCTTGAAAGCCGCTAGGGAGTCCATTGTACTCCTTAAAAATGAAAATATATTGCCACTTAGCAAAGAAATCAAAAATATCGCTGTTATCGGACCTCATGCAGATTCGATTAGACTACTTTTCGGTGGATACACTCATCCTACAATGTTAGAAATGGCTCTTACACGCGGGATGGCTGCTATGGCAGGCGTTATGGGAATGGATATGGGTGAAGTTCCTCCTCAAATGCCATATTTTGAAGGAAGTAATACCGTAAGACAAGAAGACCCAAAGGTTACAGCTGCATTGAAGCATATTTTTGAAGGCAAAACACCTACAATCCTAGAGTCCATCAAGGCAAAATGTCCTAATGCAAATGTCACTTATGTAAAAGGCTGTGACTATGCAGGTACAGATCGTGAAGGATTTGCGGCGGCAGTTGAAGCTGCTAAACATGCAGACATGGTTATTCTTACCCTTGGCGGAAAATACGGTTGGGGCGAAAGTGCTACAATTGGCGAAGGTATTGATAACTGGGATATCGGTATGCCAGGTATACAAGAAGAATTTGCAAAAGCTATTCACGAAACAGGAACTCCAGCGGTATTCGTGCATATGGATGCAAGACCACTTTGCAGTGAATTCGTGGCAGAGAACTTCCCTGCAATCATCGAAAATTGGTTCCCTGGCGAAGCAGGTGGGGCTGCTCTTGCAGACGTATTATTTGGAGATTACAACCCATCTGGTCGTATGCCATTCACTGCTCCAAGACATGTTGGACAAACACCTGTTTATGCAAGCTATAAAAATGGAAATAACTATGCACAACCAGGGCCGGGCAGCATGATTTTGAACTACTATATAGATGGTCCTAAGACTCCACTGTTCTATTTTGGAGAAGGTAAGAGCTATACTGAGTTTACTTACAGCAATCTAAAAGTAGATAAAACGGTTAAATCTAACGGCACAATTAAAGTTTCTTGCGACATTACAAATAAAGGAAAAATGAATGGTGAAGAGGTTGTTCAAGTTTATGTAACAGATGAGATTGCAACAATGGTTCGTCCAAATAAAGAATTGGCTGGATTTAAGCGTGTTGAAATAAAAGCTGGCGAGACAAAAACTGTAACTTTCAATATGCGTACAGACCAATTTGCCTTCCTTGATACGAAGATGAATTGGGTTGTAGAAGCTGGGAAAATGACTATTGCTGTTGGGGCGTCCTCAGAAGATATTCGTTTGAGTGATACATTTGAGATTGAGGATACAGCACATATTTCTGGAAAAGACAGAGGTTTCTACGCTAAGGCCGAAGTACTTAGCAATTAAGTAGAATTCAAAAAAATCAGCCTTGCCTTTTGAATATTAACAACATCTCCCCTTGCCAAGCATGAAGTAATAAACTTCAGCAATAGTGGTGAGGGGAGTTTTATTTGAAAAGTTTGGATATAACGCTTTATGGATTCAAATGTATAGACGAGAAAAACAGGAGGTCTAGATTATGGGAATAAATTATGGGCCAGATAGCTTTTCAATCAACCCCTTGTTACCCTGTAATGAGTATATCCCAGATGGAGAACCATATGTCTTCGGTGACAGATTATATTTGTACGGCTCACATGATTTGTTTGGAAGTGGGGAGTTCTGTGGCGGTGATTATGTGACTTGGTCAGCACCCGTTGACAATTTATCTGACTGGAGATACGAAGGTGTTATCTATAAGAAGATGCAGGATCCGTTTGTGAGTAAAATGGTCAATTCAGGGAAAAAGGGTATGATGAAGACCAATATGTTTGCTCCAGATATTGTAGAGATAGAAGGGAAATATTATTTGTACTATGGTATTGGACTTTCTAAGTCTGGCTTCGGTGTTGCGGTTTCGGATTCGCCAGTTGGACCTTTTGAATATATCGGACGTGTGCGTTATCCAGAATCAGAAAAGCCAA
>DJUJ01000167.1:17846-18329 GCA_002438345.1 Paenibacillus sp. UBA6285 | reverse complement strand
TACCGAATAACTGCAGACCAACGAACATGCCAATCAACATGGCAAGGGGATCGAGTCCAATGCTACTGGCGAGCACTTTCGGTTCAAGTACCTGCCGGGTAATAAGAATAACTGCATAGAGTATGGATAGTCCGATACCTAGTGCCAGATTGTCCGTCATATAAGAGTAAAGCGCCCAAGGCAGCATCACAATTCCTACACCGAGATAAGGCAGCAGATCTACGAAGCCAATCATTAAGCCGATAGCGAAAGCGGACTTCACACCTAGCAGCAGCAGCCCGATCACGACAATGATCGCTGTGATGGAGATCAGGATAACCTGGGCGCGAAGATAACCGAAGAGCGCTCTGCGTAAATCCCTCCAGATATCTGACACAGGTTTTAGGAATGCTGTCGGAAGCCAGCCTGTAAGTTTATCATTATGACGCTCCCAACTTGTACTAATGAAAAAGGCAGCAAGGACAACCACGATAAGAATCGTAC
>DJUJ01000167.1:16504-17838 GCA_002438345.1 Paenibacillus sp. UBA6285 | reverse complement strand
ATCCTGTGACCACTTGGGTGACTGCGTAACCTACAGTTTCCGTTGTTCTGCTGATATTGCTGTCAATCGTGGCGTGGTAGTCAGGATTGTCTCGGTAGAATTGATTAATCTGGTTGATGATATTCTGAATGCTTACATTCTGGCTCCAGGACAGCAGGAGATCCCTCCATTGGTCGGTATGGAGATTAAAGGTCTGCAGCAGGACGATCAATTCTTTCACGAGTCTTGTAATCATCGCGGTCAGGACTAGCGTGGTTCCTCCTATGTAAAGTAGCAGAGAGAGCGACACTGCCAGCCAGCCTGGTAATTTGAAACCTTTAAGAATAAGTATTAGTGGATGCATGATATATGCGAGCAGCCAAGCAAGCAGCAGGGGGTATAACAGCGGAAGCAATAGATAGATTGCCAGCAAGAGGATGGACGTAGCCAGAACGACCCACAGGCCGCGCAGCAGTCTTTTTAATACCAAACGATCCATTCCGAGACCACACCTTCTTCATTCCTGCAAATACAGGGGAATAAGAGCTCGTCTTCATATATATTCATAGAATCGATTTAAAGACTAGAATGCAGGATAAATATTAGAATGGGCCGGAATCTCTAAACTGAAATGGCAATGTTGAATCAGGGGTTTAGAAGTTTTTTTCTATCTCTCTGATAAAATCATTTGATGCGCTGCAAAGCTTCCGCATTGTTCACATAACCGACAAAATCCAGTATGATGAANNAATTCCTGACGGAGATGTCCCTAAACGCACTTATTAGATTTTTCAATGCTTTAAATTGGAAATGTTTTCATGAAACTAAGATCGTTTTTATACCTTGTTGGCAAAGGAGAGATATGCTATGACAGCTACCAAAGGCTTGGAAGGTATCGTTGCAACAACTTCATCCATTAGCTCTATTGTGGATGGTGTACTCACTTACCGTGGTTATGATATTGATGAACTGGCAGAACATGCTACCTTCGAAGAAACAGCTTATTTGTTGTGGTTCGGCTGTCTGCCGACGTCGCCAGAGCTGGAAGCGCTCAAGCGGGATCTCAGTGCTTTTGCACAGATTCCTGAGCAGGTAATCGAGCAAATGAAGCTCTATCCTAAAGACGCCAACACCATGGCAGCGTTACGGTCGGCTGTATCAAGCCTTGCTCTCTATGATGAAGCGGCTGACGATATGAGCAGAGAAGCGAACGAGATTAAAGCAGTAAAACTGCAGGCTCAACTCCCAACAATTGTGGCAGCACTGTCACGTATTCGCAAAGGGCTGGAACCTGTGGCTCCTAAAGAAGGCGCTTCCATTGCTGAGAACTTCCTGTATATGCTGTGGGGAAAAGA
>DJUJ01000167.1:0-16471 GCA_002438345.1 Paenibacillus sp. UBA6285 | reverse complement strand
TCTTTGCTGGCCGGGTTACGGTAGCGACATTATCCGATATTTATTCTGGGGTTACCTCCGCTATTGGCGCGCTCAAAGGCCCGCTTCACGGTGGGGCGAATGAAGCCGTTATGAAGATGCTAGAAGAGATTGGAAGCTTGGAAGCGGTTGAACCGTTTATCCGTAAGAAGCTGGATAAACGTGAGAAAATCATGGGCTTCGGTCATCGAGTATATAAGAATGGTGATCCACGTGCAAAGCATTTGATGAAGATGTCGCTGGAGCTTGGCACTATGAAAAATGATACTACCCTTTACGACATGTCTGTAAATATTGAACAAATGATTACGGGGCAAAAGGGATTAAGACCGAATGTTGATTTCTATTCGGCTTCTGTTTATACACAGCTGGGTATAGAGCGTGAACTGTTCACTCCAATTTTTGCAATTAGCCGGACTTCAGGTTGGACTGCGCATATTCTGGAGCAATATACAGATAACCGCATTATTCGTCCACGTGCAGAATACACCGGTATGGTTGAACAGAAATACGTTCCAGTAGACGAAAGATAGCAGAGCAGCCTTGCAGGCTGCTCCTAAAGTTTAGTAGAATGAACCCTAGCAATAGTGTTTTAAATTTTTGATTTTAATTATGATGAGAGTTTTGTTCGATGCTTGTCAATGCTATTTAAATCCCACAAAACTTTAGGAGGAATACACTCAAATGTTGAAACTAGAAAAATTCGATCTACCTACAGAAGGCGAACAAATCACGATTAAAGAAGGAAAGCTACAAGTTGTGAATAATCCAATCATTCCTTTTATCGAGGGTGACGGCACAGGCCGTGATATTTGGAAAGCTTCCAAGCGCGTACTTGATGCAGCAGTTTCTAAAGCCTATGGTGGCACTAAGCAAATTGCTTGGTACGAAGTATTTGCTGGCGAGAAAGCCTTCAATACATATGGTGAATGGCTGCCAAATGATACGCTCGAAGCTATCCGCGAATATTTTGTGGCTATCAAGGGCCCACTTACTACTCCAATCGGAGGCGGTATTCGTTCATTGAATGTAGCATTACGTCAAGAATTGGATTTGTACGTATGTCTGCGTCCAGTTCGTTATTTCGAAGGTGTTCCTTCTCCTGTTAAACGTCCTGAGCTGGTGGATATGGTTATTTTCCGTGAGAATACGGAGGATATTTATGCAGGGATTGAATATCAAGAAGGCTCTGCTGAAGTGAAGAAAGTAATCGAATTCTTGCAAAAAGAGATGGGAGTTAACAAAATCCGTTTCCCAGAAACTTCTGGTATTGGTATCAAACCGGTATCCTCCGAAGGTTCGAAGCGCTTGGTGCGCGCTGCAATTGAATATGCGATCAAGCACGGACGTAAGAGCGTAACGCTAGTTCACAAAGGAAACATCATGAAGTTCACTGAAGGTGCCTTCAAAAACTGGGGTTATGAAGTAGCTGAGCAAGAGTTCGGAGATAAGGTCTTCACTTGGAGTCAATATGATGTGATTAAGGAACGTGATGGTGAGGCTGCTGCTAATGCTGCTCAGAAGGATGCTGAAGCTGCAGGCAAAATCATTATCAAGGATGCTATTGCAGATATCGCGCTGCAACAAGTTCTGACTCGTCCAACTGATTTCGATGTTATCGCAACGTTGAACCTGAACGGGGATTACCTGTCCGACGCACTGGCTGCACAAATCGGCGGCATCGGCATCGCTCCAGGAGCCAACATTAACTACATTACTGGCCACGCCATCTTTGAAGCTACCCATGGTACAGCTCCTAAATATGCAGACAAAGACGTTGTAAATCCTGGTTCTGTAATTCTGTCCGGCGTAATGCTCTTGGAGCATTTGGGCTGGCAGGAAGCAGCGAACCTGATTTATAAAGGCATGGAAACCGCTATTAACAATAAGACCGTGACTTATGACTTTGCCCGTCTGATGGAAGGCGCAACCGAGCTGAAATGCTCCGCATTTGCAGACGAAATTATTAACCACCTATAGGTTAGGATTTACCAGATCATATTAGCCCTACCTTTATCATTTCTAGGAGGCGAATCTGTGGCAATCAAGCGTTATAAAATTACAGTGGTAGGCGCCGGTTTTACCGGTGCTACTACAGCTCTTATGTTAGCTCAGAAGGAACTTGGCGATGTTGTACTGCTCGATATTCCGCAGATGGAGAACCCAACCAAGGGTAAGGCGCTTGACATGCAAGAAGCAGGTCCTGTGCAGAGATTCGACAGTCATATTATAGGGACCTCAAGTTATGAAGATGCTGTAGATTCTGATATTGTAATTATCACTGCAGGGATTGCCCGTAAACCTGGGATGAGCCGCGACGATCTTGTGAATATCAATGCAGGGATTGTGAAGTCGGTATGCGAGAATGTAAGACATGTAGCGCCTGAATCCATCGTAATCATTTTGAGTAATCCGGTAGATGCGATGACTTATGCTGCATTTGATGCGCTAGGCTTTCCGAAGAATCGCGTAATTGGACAATCCGGCGTGCTGGATACAGCCCGTTACTGCACTTTTATTGCGCAAGAGCTGAACGTATCCGTTGAAGATGTACGTGGTTTCGTAATAGGCGGGCACGGTAATGATATGGTACCGCTCGTACGTTATTCTAGTGTTGGAGGCATTCCAATCGATACATTGATTCCTGCGGATCGTATCGAGGAGATTGTGAAGCGTACACGTGTGGGTGGCGGGGAAATCGTTGACCTTTTAGGAAATGGTAGTGCGTATTATGCTCCTGCAGCCTCTTTAGTTCAGATGACGGAAGCAATCTTGAAGGATAAGAAACGGATCATTCCGGTAATTGCCTTGCTTGAAGGTGAATATGGTTATGACAACCTGTTTCTAGGCGTTCCAGCTCTTCTTGGTGCGAATGGGATTGAGAAGATTTTTGAACTGGAGCTTACGGCTGAGGAGAAAGCGGCTTTGGATAAATCCGCTGAGTCCGTACGTGGCGTAACAGCTATATTATCTGTGTAGATTGTGTCTGATGTAAGGGGAGGGTCCCGAAGGCCGTAAAATGGCTTAAGGGCGCTCCCTTTTTTATCAACAACTTCAGGGAATGGACACCTATAATAGCTTTTCTTATTCTATTATTATGGGTATAATTATATGTAACTAATATCACAGTTAAAATGGAGGAGATATGATATGGNNATGGATTGGAACGTTTTGTTTTTCTTACATATGATCGGGACACTGGCACTTGGATTTTACCTTGTACTGCCATTCATCCTAGGTCGTGCTGAAAAATTGTCGTCTGCGGCAAAAGAAGGTACTCTAAGTGCAGTTACTGGATTTAACCGCTTTGCACAGTACGGTTTGGTAATCCAACTACTTACTGGCGGTTACATGATGACCAAGGGTGATTATTCTGTAGCATGGATGATTATTATTGTTGTACTGCTGCTAGCAATGTTTGCGCTTGGTGGTATTATGAGCAAGCCTCTGCGTCTTGCTGCTGCTGGAATTCGTGAAAACCGTGACGTCAAAGCAGAAACAGGCAAATTGCGTACGCTTAGTGCGCTACTGTCAGTGTCATTGCTGCTCATGGTATTCTTCATGGTATTTAACGACATTATTTAATCTGTACCACTATGAGCCCGCTTCCGTAATGGAGAGCGGGTTTTTTGTGTTTCGAAATTATATATTTTTTAGAGAAAAAAACGTTTTCAATTATGTAGTGATAGAGTAATATTAATATGTTTAGCGATTGGCTTAAAATTACAATTATTTAATTATCTGAGGGATTACGGGGGAGTTTGGATGGGTGTGAAGTTAAGAAAAATTGTAAGTGTAAGCTTGGGTCTTAGTTTAGTATTCGGTTCGCTGGGTTTCGTATCCGCAGCAGCTGGTAGCCCGGTTAAAGACTATGAGGGTCACTGGGCGCAGAAGCAGATCGAGAGCTGGTTAGAGAAGGGTTGGTTAAAGGGATTAGAAGATGGATCGGTAAAGCCCAACCAAAGCATTACGAGAGCTGAATTTGTTGCCCTTGTGAATCGTTTCTTCGAGATCACGAAGAGTGAACCGGTTAAATTTACTGATTTACCTGCAACCGGCTGGGTGTATGAGGAATTCTCCAAGGCAGTTACGCAAGGTTACATAAAGGGCTATGGCGATAAGGTTCGCCCAAATGACCCCGTTACCCGCCAGGAGGTTGCGGTAATTATGAGTAAGCTGCTATTCATGGAAGAGCCAAACAACCTAGACGTATTGGATCAATTCAAAGATCGGGACCAGATAGCGGCATGGAGTGAGAGCAAGGTAGCGGGAATGGTGAATCTAGGAGCAATGAAAGGATATCCTAACGGCAATTTTGCTCCAATGCAAGCTATGACCCGGGCTGAAGCGGTAGCTATATTGGAATCCTTTAATACACCAATGGGTGGTGGATTTCATATCACGCAGTCAGGAGTTTTTGGCAGCAAAGACCCTGCACACCTAACGGGTTATGAGAGTGTAACAGTTAGTACTTATGGGGTTAACCTTCAGAACGCTGTTATATACGGGGATTTGCTTTTGGATGAAAGCATTGGAGAAGGTGAAGTATCACTAGATAATGTAACTGTAAAAGGTAAAGTCGTTGTTAAGGGTGGTGGTGTTGATTCTATACACTTCAAGAATTCTACCATAGAGCAAGTAGTCGTTCAGAGAAAAGGCGGAATTGTTCGTCTCGTAACTGAAGGATCAACCCAAATCAAGAATATATTTGTACAGACTGGAGCGATTCTCAATCTAGGCCAAGGAAATACTGTGACTAAGGTTATTCTGGATGCACTCACAAAGGTAACTGGACAGGGTCAGCTATTATCTGTAACGGTGAACGATGGGGCTAAAGGGTCTTCGTTTGAGAAAAAGCCCGAACTGGTAGAGGGTTCTCAGAAAGATTCTATCTCTATACCTACTCCTACGGTTACACCTACTGTAGGAGCGGCTGCTGGCGGTTCGAGCGGTGGTGGAGGCGGGGAAACACCAACACCAACGCCAACACCAACACCAGTGGTGAATATTCCCGTAGTGAACGAGATAACATTAGTGCAGGAAGCTGTATATAAATATACGAATGCTGCTACTATTACTGTTAATTTAAGTAAGTTGTCGCATGCATTACGTACTCAAGCTGAACATGCAGAATATTATTTCACTACCGCTCTCGAAGAATCCCCAGATCTGGATAAAGCACATGAATGGTTTCCTATTGATATGTTTGTTACCTTTCCAATCTATCCAGATCATATAAAGGATTACATGACGATTATTTTAACTGATGCGGATAGTAAACCCATTGGCTATAAATCAATAAAATTAGATCTTAATGCAAAATATACTACTCTTGATATGTCTACAGTCACTAAGTATAGTGAGGGTGTAAACATTACAGGCGCAAGCAATTCGCATTACATTAATAATAGCATCTCGATAGATAGTGTATTTGTTCAGCAACATCCTGAAGTGAAGTACTTTACTACAACCCCAAATACAGCATTCTATGAAATTGTAGGCCCTAATAAGGGTTTTAATGTAGAGCATATTTCATCTACGGTAGCATATCTTAATGAGGTTTCTAAAAGTTATAGCGCTGTTGAGATTTCGTATGAAAGTTTTGATTACGATGAATCACCATTTTATACTCAACCGAATTTTGAAGAGGAATATATGGTTCTTCTATATGACTCGGAGTTAAAGGTGTTGGGCTACTATCAGGGCAAGGCTAACTTGACTGATCTACAGAAAGCAAATAATGTAGCTTTCAAGATAGGTAAGCTTCCTACTGTAGATCTGTTAGCTTTGAGTGATGAGGCAGCTGTAAACTGGGTGTATGATCGATATATGAAACTAACCGACGATCAAAAGAAACTGATTGCGGTAGATACTGTAACTAAAATTATTGAACTTAAGGCAAAATTGCTTTTGCTGAAACAAAGCTGATTTTCGTTAAACAAAAAGGATTGTTCCAACAGCCATCTAAGGCTTAGGGGACAGTCCTTTTTTGTGATTAAATAAACTTCAGGTTGTTTGATGCTACCTTCATTGTGGTAAGTAACTTTTCATACAGCGATTTAAAAAAATGATAAAGCCAGCGTATAAACATATACGCTTGAGCCATCCTAAGATGATCAGTTGACTATCAATTGCTAAACGAGAGGAGATAAGGATTATGTCAAACAACAAGCAAACTACGAAAACCTTACCCCCGCAAGAGCAGCATCAACAGCCTGGGATTGAAAGCAAAATGAAGCCGTTGCCGAAATATGAGCCGGCTAATTATAAGGCAGCAGGTAAGCTGCAGGGTAAGGCGGCGCTTATTACCGGAGGAGACAGCGGCATCGGGCGGGCAGTTGCTGTTCTTTTTGCTAAAGAAGGCGCCGATGTAGTCATTTCATACCTGAATGAACACTCTGATGCAGAGGAAACGAAACGTCAGGTGGAGCAGGAAGGTCGCAAATGCATTCTAATTCCCGGAGATATTGGCGTGGAAACCTTCTGTAAAGATCTTATTAAACAGACGGTAGAGGGCCTAGGTAAACTGGATATCCTTATCAATAACGCGGCGGAGCAACATCCGCAAGCGAAGATCGAAGATATTACGTCTGAGCAGCTAGAGCGTACATTCCGTACGAACATTTTTGCGATGTTTTATTTGACAAAAGCGGCTATGCCTCATCTAAAAGCAGGATCTGCTATCATCAATACGACATCGATTACTGCTTATCGTGGTAGTCCACAATTGCTGGACTATTCGACAACTAAAGGAGCGATCCTTAGCTTCACTCGATCATTATCCACGAATCTGGCGGAGCAAGGAATTCGGGTAAACGGTGTTGCTCCGGGTCCAATCTGGACACCGCTTATTCCATCTACTATTGATGCGAAGCAGGTTAGTGAGTTCGGTGGGACGCAGCCCATGAAGCGACCGGGACAGCCGGAGGAAGTGGCTCCAGCTTTTGTGTATCTAGCCTCTGACGATTCGAGCTATGTGACCGGTCAGATTATTCATGTGAATGGTGGCGAGGTCGTGAACGGGTAGAGGCTCAGCCAAACCTAGATACTTATACAAAATGCTCTAATTCGGGATTGCCGAATTAGGGCTTTTTGTATCGATCTTGGGATTTAGTTTCCCGCCGAGAGTTCATCGAGAGACATTTCAAAACTCGGAGCCATATGAATCAGAAAATTTNNCTACTTCCTGCAGGCCGAGCCCACGTAGCTTCGCTGCTGTTTGCTCTTTCGCCGCTGCAAATTCACGGTTACCTGCAGCAACCTCCCACACACATTTCAAGTAAGCATCCAGTCGATCAGCTGCCTTAACATAGCTATGCAGCAGGACGTCCTCCGAATCAGGAGAACCGTCTTCAGGTTGCATGAGTTGCTTGTAAATGGCCTGAAGCTCGGGGGGAATCATACCGGTCAAACGTTCAGCAGCAACTCTTTCCATATCGCGGAAGCTTGCGAGTAGTCGTGGGTTATTGTATTTCACAGGTGTGGCAATGTCGCCCGTGATCACTTCACTGGCATCATGAAACAGGGCCATGGTTGCAGCTCGTTCGGCGTTTAATGAACGTCCGTAATGAACATTACCAATGGAACAGAGCATATGTGTGAGCAGGGCAACATGAAAAGAATGCTCAGCAACGTTCTCAGGAGCGGTGCTGCGCATAAGGCTCCAGCGCTGAATATATTGAAGCCGATATAAATAGGCGGAAAAATGGTAGTTCAATTTTAAGGTAACCCCTTTCATGCGGTGCCAGGTATGATATTATTATACTAATTGTATCAGACTTTAGATAACCTGGAACTGCTGAGAGGAGCTTGAATGAATATGCAGCATTTTGAAGACAGCATTTATAATCTAATTGTAGAAACGTCCACGAACTTGCCGGGTGATGTACGCCGGGCGGTCGCAAAGGGACGCGCGCTAGAGGACAGAGCTACCCGGTCAGGTCTTGCTTTAACAACGATTGCAAAAAATATCGGAATGGCTGAGCAGCAAGTGTCACCGATCTGTCAGGATACGGGTATGCCAACATTTATTATTCACACACCTGTGGGAATCAATCAGATTGAGATGAAAAAAGATATTCATAACGCCATTGTACGTGCGACCAAGAATGGCAAGCTTCGACCTAATTCCGTAGATTCACTGACAGGTGAGAACAGTGGAGATAATTTGGGGGCAGGTACACCAGTTATTCATTTCGAACAATGGGAAGAGGATAAAATAGACGTTAGACTTATTCTAAAGGGTGGAGGCTGCGAGAATAAGAATATTCAATACAGCCTTCCAGCAGAATTAGAAGGATTGGGTAAAGCAGGTCGTGACCTGGACGGAATCCGGAAATGTATTCTACATGCCGTTTATCAGGCACAAGGGCAGGGATGTAGCGCTGGTTTTATTGGTGTGGGTATCGGCGGCGACCGCACGACTGGCTACGAGCTGGCAAAGAAGCAATTGTTCCGTAAAGTGGAGGATGTTAATCCAATAGAGGATCTCAGCAAGCTGGAAGACTACATCATGGAGAATGCCAATAAGCTGGGCATAGGAACGATGGGCTTTGGTGGAGAGGTATCGTTGCTTGGTTGTAAAGTCGGCGTTATGAATCGTCTGCCAGCTAGCTTTTTCGTATCTGTTGCCTATAACTGTTGGGCTTTCCGCCGCCAAGGCGTGCTGGTTGATCCGTCAACCGGCAATATTGAGGACTGGCTATATGAGAGCGGTACAGGGATCTCTGTAGATGATGGAAGGGTACAGGCACCGGAATCAGAAGCTACTGAATCTCGCGAAGTACGTCTGACCACGCCGATTAGTGAAGAGGATATCCGGAGTTTGCGCGTTGGGGATGTAGTTATTTTATCCGGTGAAATGCATACGGGCCGTGACGCACTGCATAAATATCTAATGGATCATGATGCTCCGGTGGATTTGGACGGTGCAGTAATCTATCACTGTGGTCCTGTAATGATGAAGGATGAGGAAGGCTGGCATGTTAAAGCAGCGGGTCCGACTACTAGTATCCGTGAAGAGCCTTATCAAGGCGATATTATTAAAAAGTTCGGTATACGTGCTGTCATCGGAAAAGGTGGAATGGGTCCGAAAACATTAAAAGCCTTGCATGAGCACGGGGGTGTATATCTCAATGCGATCGGTGGAGCTGCGCAGTATTATGCAGAATGTATCAAGAAGGTAAATGCTGTAGATTTCATGGAATTTGGCATTCCTGAGGCGATGTGGCATCTGGATGTGGATGGTTTCGCTGCTATTGTAACTATGGATGCCCATGGCAACAGTCTGCACGCAGATGTGGAGAAAGATTCCGCAGCAAAACTGACCCAGTTCAAGGAGCCAGTGTTTAAATAAGTCGGATTACAGCCTGGTGAATAAGTCATTAAGAGGGGATTTCCTCTGAGTTGGCTTTTTCTCCGGGTTTTATCAAAGTAGAAGAATTTATAAGTTCCATGCTATAAATTCTCCTTATATTTCTCGCTTAAACACTTACCGTCCTTATAGGGACGTCGAAGGCGTTTATGCTTGTCTAAAGGAGGTCGACGAATGGTACCACATTATATTAGAAATGGTCTTCTTAACGTTACTCCGTATTTCATTGTCGATGATGCAGACCAATTCATAGATTTTGTTGTGAACTGCTTTGATGCAAGAATTAATGATATGCTGCGAAATGATGAGGGAAAGATCAGGCATGCCGAGCTTAGAATAGGGGATTCGATCATCGAGGCTTCAGAAGCAAATGAGAAATATTCACCAGTACAGCTCGCTATTCATCTATATGTAAGAAATGTGGATGAGACCTACCGTAAGTGCTTGGATGCCGGGGCATCGATCATTGAAGAACCATTGGATAAGTCTTATGGAGAAAGAGGAGCGGGCATTAGAGATATTCATGGCAATCAGTGGTTTCTTGCAACCTGCATAGAATGAAATTACGATATTTTACAAAAGTAATACAAAGTAACAGTCCAGAGATGATCAACTTGGGCTGTTATTTTTATATAATCTATTATAGTAGGGATTTATTTCACGAAAATAGTAGCACTGGTTTTTTGGGGGAAATGAAGTTAGGATAAAAGATACAATGATAAAGGGAGAGGCACACTTCAGATGAAACCGTTTCGCGCTCGTCTTACGTTTATACTTATGGCCTTAATCGGTATTTCCATGATTGGCACTGGATTTACGATGGCTCATCTGTTTAAGAGCTCCCATATAGCTGCTCTAGAAGAGAACATGTCCCGGGAAATAAATCTACTTGCAGGCACGTTGCATTTTGTAGATATGGATTCCTCCAATGCGATTCCGTATTACACGGAGCAGGCAGAGCATATCGCCAAGCTTCTGGAATCCCGACGGCNNTGGACAATCACTCCAATCGTGAAGAGGAGATTGTTGCTGCTAAAGAAGGGATTGGACGAGCCATTCGTTACAGCAAAACTTTGGATCACGAGATGCTATATGTGGCTGGGAAGGTAACCTCGGATCAGGGGTTTGACGGCTACATTCGGGTCTCTATGGGACTGGATGCAGTAACGAAAGGGCTTAACCGTGCTTGGATGATTATGGCTGGGGGTCTAGTTATTTTGTTCCTGTCAGCAACTATTGTCAGCTACAAAGTGGCATCGAGCATGACTTCACCGCTTGAACAAATTACGAGAGTCGCACGGCGTATAACGGATCTTGATTATGATGCAAGAGTCCACTTGAAGCGCAAAGATGAAGTTGGGCAGCTGGCAACAGCGATTAATGCCATGGCTGACAGTCTTCAGGCTCAGCTCAAAACCATTCGTGATAATGAGGATCTGCTGCAAAGCGTGCTGGACAATATGACTGGCGGCATAATAATGATCAATGCGGACGAAGAAATTGCACTGCTAAACCGAGCTTCGGAGCGGATGCTAGATGTTAGCAACAGTGAAATGGCGGGTCATTCGTACAAAGAGCTAAAGCGTCATTATGAGCTAACTCGTCTGCTTGAAGAAGGGGTATCGAGTAAAGAAACGCTCCATGAAGAACGAAGTATTTACAATCCGAGAGAACGGATTATACGCATGGACGCGGTACCTATGATCCAGGATGGGACGTATAGAGGTATGCTCTTCCTTCTGCAAGAGGTAACAGAAATTCGTCGCCTAGAGCGGATGCGTAGTGAATTCGTTGCTAACGTATCGCATGAATTGAAGACGCCGGTTGCTGCCGTTAAAGGATTTGCCGAGACCTTGCTGGGTGGTGGGGTTAAGGATGAGAAGACGGCCCGTTCCTTCTTGCAAATTATTTATGATGAGAACGAACGCTTAAATCGATTAATTGGAGATATTCTGGAATTATCTAAAATCGAATCTAAACGTGTGCAGCTTGATTGTTCGCCCGTTCATATCATTGAATTCTTTAATTCCGTGCTGGGAACTATTAGCAAAGTGGCTGAGAAGAAAAATATTAGTCTTAACGTAGAGGTTCCTGAGGAGCTGTTCATTGAGGCCGACGAGGATAAACTGCGTCAAATCTTTATGAATTTACTCTCCAATGCGATTAATTACACGCATGATGGGGGTAGCGTAAAAGTCTATGTTAAGAATATACTGAAGCCAGATGGTTCTGAGAATGTCCAATTTACCGTTACCGATACAGGGATGGGAATTCCCAAAAAGGATCTGCCGCGTATTTTTGAACGTTTTTATCGGGTGGATAAGGCAAGATCCAGAAGCTCCGGTGGAACTGGACTGGGACTGTCTATTGTGAAGCACTTGGTAGATCTGCACCATGGTGTGATTTCGGTTAAAAGTGATCTGGGGATCGGAAGCTCATTTATTATTGAGTTGCCGCTGTTGCAGGAAGAAAAGGTGGATTAGATTTTTGTGAATTCACCTTATCGATTTTACACCAAGTTAACATTGTGGTGATATGATTGTTTTGTTGTTGTTTTGTAAAAATCAAACTATATGGAAGACGGGGGAACCTATGGCTCAACGATTGCTTGTCATTGAAGACGAACCGACACTGGCCCGGCTGCTGTCCTATAACTTAACGCAGGAAGGTTACGAGGTAACAGTAGAGGATCATGGTACGGCAGGATATGATCGTGCGACGAGGGAACCTTTTGACTTGATCGTATTGGATCTGATGTTGCCAGGTATGAATGGCATTGACATCCTTGATAAATTGCGTGGACAAGGTATCCGTACACCTATTATTGTGTTGACCGCCAAAAATGCGGAAGAAGATGTAGTTAGAGGGCTGAAATCAGGTGCTGATGATTATATAACCAAACCATTCGGCGTCTCCGAACTGCTCGCTAGAGTAAGTGCTGTACTTCGGAGGATTTCTGGACTTGCTGAGGAAGCGCCGACAGAAACACCTATCTCTGCTTCTACCATTATTTTAGGTCAATTAGAGATTTACCCTGACAGATATGAAGTCTCCCTCGGTGGGTATAGTATTAACTTGCGGCCTAAAGAGTTCGAAGTGCTATTATATTTGGCTCGTAAGCCAGGGGTTGTGTTGACGAGAGATGATCTCATGAATGCTGTATGGGGCTTTGATTATATTGGTGGACAGCGTACGGTTGATGTACATGTCAGTTCACTCCGTAAAAAGCTTGAGCTGGATCCGGAATCAGTCCGTATCGATTCGATTCGAGGCGTGGGCTATAAACTGGTTGTTAATAAAAAGAGAGCTCCGGTCATTTAGGGTGACAGGAGTTCTCTCTTTTCTATACATTTCATAAATAAGAATCGTTTGGAGTACTAGTTGGCTTCCGGGGAAATACTGTGATGTGGATCAATTCATGTTCACTGATTTTACATTGCGTTAACATTTCTCTCCAACTGTATTTACACTAAAAGCTTATCATGGAGATCGAAGATGATGAGAAGGAGACGTAAACACTAATGAAATCCATCATTGACATAGAGAATCTTGATCTCTACTATGAGTCGTTTCACGCACTGAAGAACGTGAATCTGCAAATCCCGGAGAAACAGGTTACCGCTTTTATTGGACCTTCCGGTTGCGGGAAATCCACGTTGCTTCGCACATTGAATCGTATGAATGATATGATTCCTGGCACACGTATAGAAGGAACTGTAAACATCGGTGGCAAAAATATTTATAGTGATGAGGTAGAGGTGGAAAGCCTGCGTAAGCAGGTCGGTATGGTGTTTCAACAGCCGAATCCTTTTCCTAAGTCGATTTACGACAACGTAGCTTACGGTCCCCGACTACACGGCATCCGTTCAAAAAGCGAGCTGGATGAGATCGTAGAAAAAAGCTTGCGCCACTCCGCCCTATGGGAGGAAGTGAAAGATTTTCTGAAGAAATCTGCCCTTAGCTTGTCCGGTGGACAGCAGCAACGGCTATGTATTGCTAGAGCGTTAGCGGTACAGCCTGATATTCTGCTTATGGATGAGGCAACCTCCGCGCTCGATCCTGTATCCACACTCAAGATAGAAGAGCTTGTTCAGGAACTAAGAAGTGAGTATACAATTGTTATGGTTACTCATAACATGCATCAAGCGGCACGTGTTTCCGGTCGAANNGTGTAATTGTAGAGGCGGCGGACACAGAGGTGCTTTTCTCGAACCCTAAAGATTCCCGCACTGAAGATTATATTTCCGGACGTTTCGGCTGATCAGTAGTAAAAGGGTGTTCGTCCCTGGAAATGGCAAGCTGACCATACGTTAATGAGGAGGATCGCTCTTATTATGATTCGCAGAAAAGAATTTGATAAAGACTTGGAAGAGCTGCGCAGTCTGCTGCAGCAGATGGGTGAGCATGTTAAGGATGCTCTTGAAGGTGCAATTAATGCACTACAAAATCTAGATACAACGCGCGCACAGGAAGTTGTTGAAGCGGATCTGCAGTTGAATGCAATGGAAGATAAAATCATGGAAATTGGCTCACGCCTAATTATTACTCAGCAGCCCGTGGCTAAGGATTTGCGCCGTATTATCGTTGCCTTCAAAATATCAAGCGATTTGGAACGCATGGGTGATCTGGCGCTTGATGTAGCTAAGGCGACCATGCGTCTTCAAGGCCAGCAGCTGATTAAGCCGCTTGTAGACATTCCTCGTATGGCTGAAATCGTGACGATTATGATCGATGAGGCTATCCAGTCTTACCTGGATGAGAACACTGATCTGGCTTATAAAATGGCACAGGATGATGATCAGGTCGATCAATTGTATGGTGCGATGATCAATGAGTTGTATTCTTTTATGGTAACAAAGCCGGATACAGTATCCCAAGCTATGTTATTGACGCTGGTAGGCCGTTATATCGAACGGATTGGCGATCATGCTACTAACATTGGTGAAAGCGTAGTTTACTTGGTTACCGGTAGTCGTCCAGATTTGAATCAATAGTATTTTTGTTTTATCTTAGTAAAACGAAGTAGCCGTCCTTTTATAAGGGCGGCTACTTGTTGTATTATCCCATAAAAGCAAGCTATGTTTCTAACATTTCAGCTAATCCCATTGTTTAAGTTGGTATAGCCGTTTCTACTTGGACAGGCCATATGTTAATATGTAAGGAGTAAGCATGATAAAGGCGAGGTGCACTATGGACAAGTTGATACTTATAGATGGAAATAATATTATTTACCGTGCTTTCTTCGCGATGCCCCCGCTAACGAATACAGCAGGGCAACAGACGAACGCGGTTTACGGATTTACTACGATGCTGCTTCGTTTAATTGAAGAACACAAGCCGACACATATGATTGTTGCCTTCGATGCAGGGAAAGTCACTTTTCGGCATGAAGGTTATGAGGATTATAAAGGCGGTCGGCAAAAGACACCTCCAGAGCTCTCCGAGCAGTTTCCGCTACTGAAAGATTTGCTCAGAAATCTAGGTGTACCGCAGTTTGAAATTGGCAATTATGAGGCCGATGATATTATTGGAACCATCTCTCGCCAAGCGGATGAAGCAGGTCGGCAAGTTATGATCGTGTCGGGAGACAAGGATATGCTTCAATTGGCTTCTGAACACACGACCGTTGCGCTGATCCGTAAAGGAGTTACTGAGGTTGAGCTTTATGGACCAGAACAAATTCGTGAGAAATATGACTTAACACCAGAGCAGATCATAGACCTTAAGGGACTGATGGGAGATGCCAGTGATAACATTCCGGGAGTGCCGGGTGTTGGCGAGAAAACAGCGCTCAAGCTGTTGCATCAATTCGGATCGGTTGAAGGTGTATTAGCAGGAACCGGTGAGCTTAAAGGTAAAATGAAAGAAAAGCTGGAGGCTCATGCGGAAGACGCTGTAATGAGTAAGAAACTGGCGACCATCTATCGTGAAGTGCCTCTTGAGCATTCGTGGGAAGATATGGTCTTTAACGGAATTTCTGCGGATACAGCAGGACCCGCACTCGCTAAATTAGAATTCAAATCACTTCTGGAACGACTGTCTCTTAGTGCCTATGCTCCAGTGGCTGATGGAGAAGAGGGTGCAGCGGAAGTAGAGGCTGCTACACTTGATATTTCGATCGTGAGTGAAGAAGAACTTGAGACGCTAAGTGAAGTGCTGCCTAGTATTTCAGCGCTGCATGTGGAATCCAATGGGGATAATCCGCATCGTGCCGAGGTGATCGGGGTAGGGCTATCTTCTCTGGAGCGGCATTATTATGTGCCGTTTGAATTACTCCAGAAACCAGCGGCTGCGAAGCTACGCGACTGGTTAGGAGATGAGAAGGCTCCGAAAAGTGGATATGATCTTCACCGTGCTGATTTGGCACTGCATTGGCAGGGAATTGCTTTTGCAGGTGCAGCCCATGATGTGCAATTGGCAGCTTATTTGCTGGATCCGACAGAAGCTAATCAGAACCTAAACGATCTCGCTACGAAATACGGCTTGCCGAGATTGTCGCCTGATGAAGAGGTATTTGGAAAAGGTGCTAAATACAAGATTCCTGAGCTTGAAATCTTAGGGAATCACGTCGCACGTAAGAGTGCTGCGGTACTTGGCATCGCCCAGAAACAACAGCAGGAATTGATCGAAACGGCGATGACCGGACTGTTCGAGGATCTGGAAATGCCATTATCACGTATTCTTGCGGATATGGAGAAACAGGGGATTGCAGTTAATGAAGGGGATCTTAAAGAGTTAGGAAAAGAATTCGAAGCTCAGATTTCCAAGCTGGTCACCGAAATTTATGAAAATTGTGGCACAGAGTTTAATTTGAATTCACCAAAGCAGCTGGGTGAGATCTTATTTGTAAAACTAGGTCTTCCTGTCGTCAAGAAGACAAAGACCGGATATTCAACAGACGCAGAAGTGCTGGAAAAGTTAGCACCGTATCACGATGTGGTACGTTTGATTCTACAATATCGCACGATTGCCAAGTTACAATCCACCTATGTAGAGGGGCTGCTCAAGGAAATTTCCCCGAAAACAGGAAAGGTGCATACCTTCTATCGGCAGACGATTGCCGCTACAGGACGGCTTAGC
>DJUJ01000170.1:11070-23881 GCA_002438345.1 Paenibacillus sp. UBA6285 | reverse complement strand
TGAGCTGCGAAAGTTGAGTTATATTATTTAAAGATGTTGTTTCGGATTATTTGATTGTATAGATCAGTGACATATATTAGTCTGGGAATAGATCGTTCCGAAATTTCAGTTTTCAATAAGCGATAACCTAACGGAGGTAGAGCGGGAAAATGAATAACACTAAGAAGGTCCATGTTGTATTTAAAACGCATTTGGATATCGGGTTCACGAATATGGCTGCGCATGTGTTAAGACAATACATGGAAGAGTACATTCCGAAAGCGATCGCTTTGGCCGATACACTCGAAGCCGAAAGAGGTCGCGCGCAATTCGTATGGACGACCGGATCCTGGCTGATTCGTTATTATTTGGATCACGCACCTGCTTCGGAAAAAGAAGCGATGGAGAAGGCGATCCGTAAGGGGCATATTGTGTGGCATGGGTTACCGTTCACTACACATACTGAGCTTATGGATAAGGAGCTCTTCCGATACGGGCTATCGATTAGTCAACAGCTTGACCAACAATATGGAAAACAAACGATAGCCGCCAAAATGACGGATGTGCCAGGTCATACACTATCCATGGTTCCGTACATGCATGAAGCAGGCATTCAATATATGCATCTCGGAGTTAACCCAGCTTCTATGCGTCCTGATGTACCAAAGCTGTTTCGATGGCAGGCAGGGGATGGCAGCGAATTAATTGTGAACTATGCTGGAAGCTACGGAGAGCCTGTTGAGGTTGAAGGGATCGACGATATATTGCTATTTGCGCATACGGGTGACAATTGTGGGCCGCCAAGTGCTGAGGAAATCGAAGAGCAATTCCGTGAAATCCAAGAACGATACCCTGACGCTGAGATTATTGCATCTTCTCTAGACGCATTCGCGAGAAGTCTTATGCAAGTTCGCGAGCAGCTTCCTGTGGTTTGTGAAGAAATCGGTGATACTTGGATTCATGGTGCAGGGACAGATTCACTAAAACTTGCCAAGCTTCGCGAGCTTCAGCGTTTGAGAAACAAATGGCTATCCGAAGGAAGCTTAGACGAGCATAGTGATGCCTATAAAGGGATGAGCGATGCTATGTTGTTGGTAGTAGAGCATACATGGGGGTTAGACGTAAAGAAATGGCTTCCTGACTTTCAGAACTATGCGAAAATAGACTTTAATGCGGCTAGAATCAAAGACAAGATTGATGTAGACGATATCCCCGCGAAATTCAATTATATTGGTGCATTTGCTATGGATGAATTCGATAAGCATTCTAGTGGCTTATTCGCCTCAGAGCAGAGCGTAAGAACGTACTCGATGATCGAACGTTCATGGGCGGAGCAACGGGGTTATCTGGATCAGGCAGTCGCCTGCCTGAATGAAGATAAACAAGCGGAGGCAAAGGAAGCGTTCGGTAGGTTAGAGCCTGCGAGGAGAGATTTTTCCGCTGATGCTGAGCAGGCCAGTGTCCAAGAAGTGTATGCGGTTGATGGTTATAAACTGTCCTTTGGCGTGAATGGCTCACTTATTCATTTATCGGACGCTAATGGAAAAGTATGGGTTGACGAAAGCCATCCCTTCGGCGTTTATTCCTATGAGACGTTTGGAACGGAGGACTACGCCAGATACTTCCGTACCTATATGCAAAACTTAGGCTCCACCCATCCATGGTCAGATGCCGACTTTAACAAACCTGGTTTTGAATTCGTCCGACCATTGCCTAGTCATCAGCTATATGAGCCCATCGTGACTGATATGAAGCGAATAAACGGCAAACAGTTCTTGCTACGTTTACGCATGCCAGCACAGGCATATGAATTATACGGCGCTCCGAAAGAACTAGAATTACTGTACGACTTTGGGCATGAAGGTGCGATCGACGTATCTCTGCAATGGTTCGGAAAAGAAGCAAACCGCCTTCNNGTTGTGCGTTGAATGTCGATAATCCCAATCTTTGGATGATGGATAAGATGGGCTTACCAGTCTCACCTTTGCGCGTAGTGAAGGACGGGAATCGAAATCTTCATGCATTAGGTCGTGGAGTTAGTTATCAGGGTGCGGATGGGAGCGCCTTTATCGAAACAGTGGATTCTGCTTTGGCAGCATCAGGTCAAAAAAGGCTGCTGCAATTCGACAATTCTTTTGCTTCCCTTGATAAAGGATGGCATTTCAATTTGCACAACAATATCTGGGGTACGAATTTCCCTATNNAAGATGCAGTATTCCGTTTTCGTCTAAATTTACAATCGAACCGTAAATAAAATAATGGAAGTAACTTGTGACTGGAGTGCACCCCATAGAATAAACATTGGAAAAACCCCTGGGTAAATCTGATGTAATTCTAGGAGGTGCATTTTTGTTCAGCTTCTGCAACAGATATAGTTCCAATGTTAAAAATACAAATTTCCACTTGGAAAATTTGGTTTTCATAGGTGATATCCCATATTCCGCCGGTTTCCTCTACCGCCTTCTTTACGCTTTTTAGACCGATACCATGAAATTGCTTATCTTGTTTTGTTGTGGATAGTTCTCCGAAATGGTTAGTACGTATTGAATGTTGGTATGGATTCTGTATTCTGATAAATAAAGTGCCTTTATGATAATGAAGTTGGAATCTAATATAGGGCTGAGTCACACTTGGATGCTTGCATGCTTCAATGGCATTATCAAGGGTGTTCCCTAGAATAATGCTAAATGCATAAGCATCTAGGTCAAGTTGAGGTGGAATCTTAATGTCTGTTTGAAAGGAGATACCCAGCTTTTTGGCAAATTGCGACTTGTAATTAATGATAGAGTCGATTAGGATGGAGCCGGTATTACAAGCACCTGAAGAGAGTTCGATCACTCCAAGAAGCTTATCCACATCGTTCAGTCCTGCTTCTTTCTCCCCGGCTTGTAATTGTGATCTCAGACCCAGCAAGATATTCCTGAAATCATGTTGAAACGTAAAGACTTCTTGCTGCCTTTCTTTCGTGAGCAGATATTGGTTCATATGGTAGGTGTTTTGTTGTTCCAACAAATAGTTTTTATTCTGTGCCGATTGTATGGTTAATACGCGATCACATAAAAGTATAATTAGGAAGTTGATCAACAGCATTCCACCGGACAAAATCGGATACAAGGCGGGATATTCCCGTAATGATAGCTCGCCCGATAATTTTGCAATACTGAGAATGCTGATAAATGGAAAACAGAACAGCCCGATCCAATACCAACTGCCTAGATTCCCCTCGCCAAAAGCTTTGGTAAAACGAAGCGTGATCTTCACCAGTAAAAACATCAGAATCTTAGACAAAAACAAGGTAAAGATGTATTCGCTGGTCGTATACACAGGCGTAGTAGCTGCATCTGACAGCATAATGAGTGCGACGATGAATAAACCGGCGCCAATACGCCATTGTATTTTTCCTTTGTACAAAAAGGACAAGAGAACGATCCCTGTTATATTGAGCCCAAGCATCAACATGCCGGGGAGAGGACTGTGATGCAGGAGCAGTACAAAAACATAATAGGCAGCGTATACAGCATAAAGAATCATTTTAGATTCCCAAAGCCTGGGAAAATAATCGTTATAAAAATAATGGATGATAAATGGGAGAGCACCCAGCGTGAGGGCATAGAACAGCTCATCCAGAACAATATTATTCAAGCAGACTCCCCCTGAATTGCAAATAGCTCTTTTTCACTACAGTGCTCTGCTTATCGCTGATCGGAAGTTCTTCCCCACTAGTTAATACAATTCTTTTGCCCTGAATTTGTTTGATGTAATCGAAATTTACAAGATACGATTGATGAATCCGCACGAACTGCTTCGAAGGGAGCTTTCCTTCTTCTATAGATAAAGTACTGTAATATTCCGTTTGATCTTCCGTTGTTTGCAGAATGATTTTTCGGCGGTCACTTGCCAAGTACATAATATTACGGATTGGAATTAGTAGTTTAGTTCCACTTTGGTGTACGGGCAGTAATTTTGGTTGGTTTTGCTGACGATTGACCTTTATTTGCTGAATCATAGAGAATAGTTTTTTTTCAAAAGACTCGTTATGTATAGGTTTCTTTATAAATCCCGAAGGTTGAACGTCAAATAGCTGAACATGATACTCTTCGTGGCTCGAAACATAAATCAACCGAACCCTATCATTATCACATTCTCTCCGTAAGATATGACCCGCTGTTATTCCGCTTATCCCTTTCATTTCTATATCCATAAAAATAAGATCAAATGGACAGCCATGTTGAATCGCTTTCGTGAAGCTTTCACCAGAATAGAATATGGATACCACTATCTTTACGGATTGCTGAATTGGATGGTTAATGATCAATCTCTCAATATATTCTGTTGCCTTGAAATCATCATCACAAATGGCAATATGTATCATGTGAAATTCCCCTCCTGTGTTATAAATAATAATACATTATATGGGAGTATAATCAACCTTTATCCTTTTAGGGATCACTTGGAAGTGGCGGAAGTTACATTTATTCCCTTGTTTTTTACCATAGTGATTAATAATTCTAGTAAACATGCTAATTTGATATCAATTAGTAGTAGCAAGGGTTATGGAGGAGTTGGAAAATGAATACAACAATCTTTGAAGCTGAGGGATTAACTAAACAGTATGGCAGAGCAATTGCGCTTCAAAATATAAATATGCAGATTAAACAGGGAGATATCTATGGCTTTGTAGGAGAGAATGGGGCAGGTAAAACCACACTCATGAAAATAATTGGTGGGTTAGTTTATCCTACTAAAGGGGCTATCCAATTGAAGGGCAAGAGTAGTGAAAAGGACATCGCACGGGCCAGAAGAAAAATGGGGGTTTTAATAGAACTGCCTGCCCTCTACCCCAATATGAATGCCGCAGAGAATTTAAGCTTTTATTGCAAGATTCATGGGATTTCGGATTTCAACAGAATTAAAGATGTACTGCATCTAGTGGGATTAACGGACGTTGGAAACAAAAATACATCGGAATATTCTCTGGGCATGCGTCAACGCTTAGGGCTGGCAATCGCCCTTCTCAACGATCCGGAATTTTTAGTTTTGGATGAACCGATTAATGGACTTGATCCTACGGGAATTGTAGAGATGAGAAAATTATTGGCTAAGCTGGCACATGAAAAAGGGGTAACCATTTTGATTTCCAGCCACATTTTGAGTGAGCTCCAATTGCTCGCTACCAAATTCGGATTTATTCATAAAGGACAGTTCATTAAGGAGGTCTCTGTNNCGTTGAAACAGCAGCTGCAATAAACGTGCTTAAGAACGATCTTAATATTCATTCGATCACATTGTCAGGTTCCGGTGAAATATTGGTTCCCAAGGATTTGACAGATCTTGAACAATTAATGTCAACGTTAATTAGACATGGGATTCCACTTGAAGGAATCAACCTGTCCACTGCAAATCTTGAGAACTATTACATGGATCTGATAGGAGAATGAGCAATGAGGGATTTTCTGAGAGCTGAGTCTTACTATATAAAAAGGGATACCATGTTTAAGGGTATTTCTTTGCTGTTTCTTATAGCCAGCCTGGTATTAGCATTCTGGATTGGCAGTAAAGCTGGTTTTGAAATCGGTAATCTCGCAGAACCCTTAACGATTGTGACGCCTTTATCTTTATTTTTTTATTTTATAATTCCAGTCTACGTATGTTTTTTTGCAACCGAAGGATTTGAATATGGATCTATCAAAGTTATCCTCGCATCAGGACAAAGTAGGTTCATCTATATAACGGGGAAATACCTTTCTGTCTTAAAAATTATTATATGGTGGATTTTACAATTTACAGGAGCGTTTTATCTCACTTATATGATAGCTGCCTTAATGATCGGGACTGACATCGGTAATCATAATTTAAATGCTGACTTGATTCAGGTTTCTCATGTATTGGGATTAAATGTCCTTTATTTATCAGCTTATGCGGCTCTAATCATTATGGTAGGTATTCTTATTAAAAGAACGGCCTCGGCGGTGGTTGTAACTTTTCTAATTGTATTCGGTGATTTCATGATATCGGGTTACTTCCGTGATGCGTCCTCTGCATTGTTAAGGGCTGTTTCAGACCATACCTTAACGACCCAAATTATGAAATTTTCCGGAATCTATGTTGTCAACTCGCAACACATAGTCCTGACCGGTGCAAAGAGCTTTATGGAAGTAGTATTGATCCCTGTGATTATTATAGCCATCAGTTTGTCTGTCACCTATATATCGTTTGGAAAAAGAGATATACATGCGTAGATACGAGGAGGAATTGTAATGGATAGAAGCGCAAGATCAACCAAAACAATCGTTATTGTAGGTGCGTTGATAGCTATTGTAGTTTTTATTGTTCTTTTTGTTGGTATAGAAATGGGATGAGGATAGTCTCAGTATATGTCGCGGTAGCAAAACTGGATTAGTATATTCTGCAACGATTAACACGGTGGTACGCAAAGAAGAGACAACGGAGAAGATGGATGGGGTCAATGACAAAGGGATAATATCGTCATAATCCTCGGAAGAGTATTGAAAGTCACAGTAGATTTTTTAAATCCTTGATATAATGTAAGCGTTATCTTTTTGCAGTAGTTTACTTATATATTGAAGGAGCTATGCTATGAGAGTGAACAAAGTTTCTTTTAACCAGCTAGTGTTTATTTGTTTAGGTATCCAATACTTGTTAATGCATTTGTTCTCTGCAGGCGAGGCGATTGTCATCACATCCATAGAGCTTGTTATATATATGATTTTTACAGTCGCTGGCCTTGTAGGATTATTTATGCGGAGTAGAAAAGTGGATAGTGAGGCTATTTCCGGAATGGTCGCGTTATTCTTCAGTGTATTATGGATGGTGTCTTTATTCTCACAATTTAGGAAAGAGAGTTACCCAGATGCCTTAACTGTAATTAATTCACTTGGTGTAACTACTGCCTTACTTGTGCTTCTCACTGAGTTTATCATTATAGCCAAGGCCTAGCGTAAACACGAACTTGAGTCTTTATTACTTTTAAACCAAAAAAGCAAGACAGGTCTATTTAAGACTTGTCTTGTTTTTTATGCATCCCCAGAAAGGAAAGCTCGCCCTGAGTATTCCATTTAAATTCATATTCTGATTCATGTTTAGTATGATGGAATTTTGTTTCGGAGATTGGATAAAACGGTGTAACCTCTACATCATTCCACACGAAATAATAATTCTGGCCATTACGCTCCACGCTCGCTTTGCAGCCATATCCCTCATAGGTTCCCATGTATGCATCATAAATACTGTCATCAAGAGGGAAGGCTGGTGGGGATATCGGAACCTCCGTGGGTTCACCAAATACTAATCCTGCTAGTGAATCCGTTAGCTTAGTCACTGGGACACAATCATAATTAGTCAACATGATGACAGTCGCCTTATCCTCCGGGTATCTGTGTAGTTCACTTCGGAAGCCACGATATGCACCGCCGTGGTACATTCTTTTTCGATCAAAGTGTTCGTCCAAGAACCAACCAAATCGATATTTGAGATTACTTGAATGAAAGGCCATCTCCAAGGTGTCGTGAGACACTAATTGATCGGAGTACAAAGCTTGATTCCACAGGAAAAGATCGGCAGCCGTCGAATACATCGCACCAGCAGACAGGATAGAACTCATATCTATGTATTCTCCCTGAGTGTATTCTCCCCAAGAGGAATGATAAGGTGAGGCTAATTTTGAAATGATTTGATGATTGTTATAAACTCCTGTATTTACCATACCCAGAGGCTGTAATATAAAAGTAGTGATATAATCTTCAAAAGTCATACCTGAAATCTTCTCAATAATCATCCCTAGTAAATAATAACCTGAATTGTTATAGGAAAATGAAGTACCAGGCATAAATGCAGACGGTTGACTCACAAATAGCTGTAACATTTCCAGCGGAGTCAGCTTCAGCTTATTTAATTTTTGATTATATTCGGGTATAGAAGTGTAGTTGACTAGTCCAGAGGTATGTCCCAGGAGGTGAAGGATGGTAATCCCCTCTAGTTCATGCTGCTGAGGAAGATATTTTAGGATCGGATCTTCTAGTCTCAGACGTTTTTGTTCTTTTAGCATCAGGATGGCCATGCCAGTGAATGATTTGGTAAGCGACCAGATCCGGAATTTGGTATCTAAAGTGTTCGGGATCTGATGTTCAAGATTCGCATATCCGTACGCTTTATGAAGCTTGATTTCTCCATGTTGAGCTATTAATACTGTGCCGCTTAAAGGCCAACTTTGTTCATATTTATCTAAATATTGCTCCAGACGCTGGGATTGTTTATCCACAGGTAACCCCCCCCCTTAAAGGAATATTCTACCATAATAATAAATTCTGTTGAAGCGGAGAGAAATCCATGAGATATGATTGTTTGATTATTGATGATGAAACTGAACTTGCGGAAACCACCTGCGAATATTTTAATTTGTTTGATGTTCAAACCGCGTTTGTTACAAGCGCCGATGCTTGTCGGAGCTTTTTGAGTGTGCATCAGGTGTCGATGTTACTCCTTGATATTAATTTAGGTGGTGAATCCGGCTTCCAGTTATGTAAAGAGCTGCGTCAGACGACTGGAATCCCCATTCTGTTCATAAGTGCCCGCTCCAGTGAGGATGATGTATTGATTGCTCTTGATATCGGGGGAGATGACTATATTCATAAACCGTATACCCTGAGAGTGCTGCTCGCTAAAGTGAAGGCAGTGCTTAAACGGTACAACAACGAAGTTGTAGCCGCCGAGGCATCCATTTTTGAATCCGGCCCCATCCAGATTGATCCCGAACTTAGAAGGGCAAGTCTTAACGGCGTACCTCTCAAGCTGAAAACGATGGAATATAAATTGCTTAAGTTTTTGATTCAGCATAAAAATCGGGTAATCCCCAAAGAGGAGTTATTCACAGGAGTATGGGGGGATGTTTTTACGGGAGACGGCACTTTAAATGTACATATACGCCATCTTCGTGAGAAGATCGAGCAGAATCCTAACGACCCACAGTATATCCGTACCGTTTGGGGCATCGGATATGCTTTTGAGGATAAATAACCATGACTAAGAAACTGCTATTGGCTCTGCTGCTCACTATACTCGCTGCAAGTATAACTCTCCTATTCCTGATATTTAATTTGAAGGTGGAAACCTCAACGGATCGAGTGGCTATCAACACCATTGTTAAGCTTACGGAGCAGAATTGGGACAAGCTCGATCCGAAACTGTATAAGGAAAGTCCTTATGATTTCGCCGTTATTGATTCCTTGGGAGCTCTTAGATATCAGACGAAGAATGCGATTTCTACTACTATTAACGAGGCCATCAACAATCGTGACACCTTAGTCGATGTTGTTGTTCAGGATAAGATGGTGGGTAAAGTGATTATTAATAATGATTACCGTAAGATTTTTATACATATGAAACAACAATTCATACAAGTTTCTGTTGTGATGCTGCTTTTGCTTACGATTCTAGGCATCCTCTATATTTGGTTCCTGAATAGATCCATTCTTCGTCCGTTTCGCAAAATGCAGTTATTCGCGAAGCATATCGCGAGAGGTGATCTTGAAGTGCCGCTAGAGATGGATCGTAATCATCTGTTTGGTGCTTTTACAGAAAGCTTTGATATGATGAGGGAAGAGCTTGCGGCGGCTAGGCACAGCGAATATTTGGCGAATAAGAGTAAGAAGGAACTGGTTGCTAGTCTCAGTCATGATATTAAGACACCAGTCGCTTCGCTGAAGGCGATCACGGAACTGATGTTATTAAGCGCAAGAGATGAGAAGACAAGCAGACAGCTGAACACCTTATTTTCCAAAGCGGATCAGATTGATCGTCTGGTCACAGATATGTTCCATTCGACCTTGGAGGAACTGAATGAACTTAAAGTCAGCTTAACGGAGGAGCATAGTCATCTGCTGACCCAAATTATAAATAATGTGAATTTCTATGAACGGATTTCAGCCGCGTCTGTGCCAGACTGTATCATTACGGTGGACCCCTTGCGGCTACAACAGGTCATCGATAATGTTGTGAATAATTCCTATAAATACGCCAACTCCGGTACACCCATCGAAATTAAATTCGAGATTAGGGATCATTACCTGGAGGTAGATATCTTGGACTATGGCCCTGGTGTTTCTGAGGAGGAATTGCCCTTAATATTCAATAAATTCTTTCGGGGCAGTCTGGCCATGAGTCAGAACGGCGCGGGTCTAGGCCTGTACATTTCCCGTTATATGATGCAAAAAATGCAGGGCGACATTGTGTGTTCCAATCGGCAGAATGGATTCACAGTAAAGCTCTTGATTCCATTAGCAGGACAAAATTAAGAAATCGCTAAGGATTGCACAAAGACATGTTAAGAACATTTAACGTACGATAAGGTTGCAATTGCGAATGAGCTTGTGATTGCAGCCATTATATTTCGCTTAGATCTTTAGTTTCTATTAGCGTATTTAATGAGCATGAATGTAAATGGAGTGTTCAAGATGAGCGTTGTAAATAATAAAGTGCTGATGCAGACCCATAAGCTTGGAAAAACCTTTTCCGATGGGGGGATTCAGCAGCATGTTTTAAAAAATCTAGATCTGACTTTATATCATGGCGATTTCACGATTATCATGGGCAGCTCAGGATCTGGTAAATCAACATTGCTGTATGCCATATCGGGAATGGATAAGCCAACGCTCGGAGAGGTTCTGTTTGAAGGACAGGATATTACGGCAATGAGTAATGATCAGCTTGCGGTATTCCGGCGGAAGAATTGTGGATTTGTTTTTCAACAGATTCATCTACTCGATACGATGAGTGTCCTCGACAATGTGTTATCAAGCGCTTTTCTTGTACAAAAGGATAGAGCTGGGGTCGTGGAAAAAGCCAAAAAGCTGCTCTCTGATGTAGGTCTGGATGACTCTATTTGGGGCAAGTTTCCGGCGCAAATCTCAGGAGGCGAAGCACAGCGTGCCGGAATTATCCGGGCCCTGATCAACAGTCCAAAGGCGGTATTCGCTGATGAGCCAACAGGAGCGCTAAATAGTTCAGCAGGAATAGGTGTACTGCGTGTCCTGACAGAGGTGAATAAGCAGGGGCAAAGCATAATTATGGTTACTCATGATCTCAAAACTGCGCTGCGTGGTAATCGGATCTTGTATCTGCAGGATGGAGTAATCGTTGGAGATTTGCGCCTTTCCCCTTATAGCGAAGATAGTGGACCTGAACGGCAGCAGCAATTACAGTCCTTTCTAACCGAATTGGGGTGGTAGGGATGAGAAGCTTAATAGGAAAACTTGCTTGGTCCAATATTCGCAAAAGAAAAAGTGCAACGATTACGCTCTTTGTGTTGATTATGATAGCTGTGCTGCTGCTGAACATTGGCCTCACGGTCAGTTTGAAGCTCAATTCTTTTCAGCAAGAAAAAATGACTGAGCTAGAGACACCGGAAATAAGCGCATATTTTGCAAAAGATGAACATCTAAAAGAGTATCAAGATCTCGTGGATAGTTATCCATATACCGAATCTTGTGAGACTGAAGCAGCGATTCTGTTAGCAGACGCTAAAATGAAGTACGGAGAAACGGACACTACTGTTGCTTTTATAATTCTTAACTCGGATACACCGCGGACCAAGGGAGTATTCAAAACAACGACCCCGCTCAAATTTAGCGATCCGAATATGATCTATCTACCATATTTATTCCATGTAGGATCGGGGTATGATCTTGGTGATACCTTTTCTTTTGTATACGATAATAACCAATTCTCTTATACCATCGGTGGCTTTATTGAGGAGCCGCTTCTAGGGACATTAACGAATGGAGCGTTAAAAGTTTTTCTAAATGATGAAGGGTATAAGCAATTGGAGAACCGTCTTGGGACAGAAGCTCAGTATAGCTTTCTATCCGCAGATTTGACCGATCCTTCGAAGGATGTAAAGCTGGAAAAAATGCTAAGTGAGCGGATTTTTGCCTCAGGAAGTAAGAGTCAATTTCAAGTAATGCGGGCGGAAGTCGGACTCGAAGGGAACCGTGTTTTTGTTAATCTTTTAGCAGCTATTTTGATCGTATTTGCACTGATTATGGTTCTGATCTCGCTTATTGTGATCAGGTTTCAAATATTAGGACATATTGAAGACAATCTGACTAACATTGGTGTTTTAAAAGCGAACGGTTATACCTCATGGCAGATTAAAAACGCGCTTCTGCTACAGTTCGCCTCGGTTTCCATCATCGCAGCCATACCGGGAGGCGGGATAGCAGGATTAGTTATGCCCTTGGTAGGGAATATGATTTCATCTTCGATCGGACTGCTGTGGCCTGTATCATTTGAAATGGTCAGTGCGGTGCTTAGTTTGGTTATCATCTCCGGACTGGTTCTACTGGTTACCTATTTGTCGAGTCGGCGAATCCGGAATATTACTCCGATTGCAGCTCTGCAGAGCGGAATCCATACGCACAATTTCAAACGGAATCACATTCCACTTGAAACATCCCGTATGAATCTGCAAATCAGCTTAAGCCTTAAAGCATTATTAAGGCAGATGAAACAGAATATGATGATCGTACTGATTGTTGCCGGACTAACCTTTTCTAGTATTTTTTGCTCTATACTGAATTTCAATTTTAAGGGAGACACCTCCGCCGTTATAGAACTGGTGGGTATAGAGCGCAGCGATTTCATGTTGTTACCAAAGAACGGAAATCTGGAGCAGGGGATGTTTACAGAATTAGAGGCTATGCCAACGGTCAAAAAGTTGACTGTATTGGATAGTATGGTCGCTTCGATTAAAGACACCAGCTTTATGCTTCGAGTATCAGACGATTATAGCAAGCTGGAGACACAAACAACATACAAA
>DJUJ01000170.1:2237-11034 GCA_002438345.1 Paenibacillus sp. UBA6285 | reverse complement strand
CAACCGGAGTACACCTCTCAATCCATCAATGTGTATCTGAATGAGGGGGGAGATTCTCAAGCTTTTGTGAAGGATCTGGAAGCACGTTTCCCCGGACAATGGAATATTACTAACGTTCGAGAAGCGATGGACAGCACGCTTAGTACATTCACTTCAGCAGTATCTTCTATGACAGCAGTCATTACGACGGTCACAATAATTGTGGTCAGTCTAATCTTGTATTTGGTGATTAAGACTTTGATTATGAAGCGCAAGCGAGAATTCGGTATTCTTAAGGGGATGGGATATACCACTTTTAATTTGATGACACAGATTACGTTCAGTCTTTTTCCGGTGATTGTAATTGGAGTAGTGCTGGGGAGTTTAGCGGGTTATTTTTTCTCGGATTCGGCGTTTGTATTATTACTTTCAAGTCTAGGAATTTATAACGTTCAGCTGGCGGTTAGTTTGCCTCAAGTGCTTCTACTGTGTGCGATCATTCTAGTTGTTGCTTATGTGGTGTCTATGCTAGTTGCAAGGCGGATTCGGTNNCGGATTCGGAAGGTCAGTGTGTACGGTTTGATTATGGACTAAGCACTTGAACAAAAAAATAACGAGCTGGAGGTAGGCTGCGCCCGTATTAATAGGTTTCGCAGCCACTCCAGACTCGTTGTTTTTTTATTACATATTCATTCGTCCGTCATCATAATTGAATTGCCAATCGATGCCGAATTTATCTTTTAAACTACCATAACAGCTGCTCCAGAAGGTTTCTTGTAACTCCATCACTACTTTACCGCCCTCTTGAAGTTTATGAAAATAGCTCTTAACGTTATCCATATTCTTACTAACAACGGCAAGACTAATATTGTTTCCTTCCACAAAAGGCATGCCTGGGAAAACATCTGAGAACATTACATTGCTGCCTTCAATAATCAAACGGGTGTGCATTACCAAATCTTTGGCTTCCTCAGGAAGAGTGAAATTGGGATCGGGGGGTGTTTCTCCAAAGGTCATGATTTGTGGACGTTCAGTTCCAAACACCTCTGCGTAAAATTCTGCGGCTTCACGACAATTTCCATTGAAATTAAGATAAACATCGATTGACATTTACTTCACTCCTTAAAGTTTTGTTGGCGTTACTTCAATGACCTACTTCGTACAGAACCTGCATCGTAAGCATTGACTAAGTTAAATTTAAGATTTCTTGTGACTTCCATATTGTATCATTTACCAGTTTATAAACAAATATACTTATAGTCTCATTTGGTATGAACTTTTATATCAAAAATCAAAAGAGCCACTGGAATGTTATCCAGCGGCTTTTTCTCTATTATTTAATTCGTTTACCGAGCAGAATTAGCAGCCATATGATACCAGCGCCTACTAGGGCATGACCGAGACCCGCAATATGTGGCAAGAAGCTGATATCAGTCCCGTTAATTTGCAGCATCCCGCGAGTAGCCATGGTACCGATTGTGATTAGAAGACCAATGTTATACACAATGTACCACGCGCCAAAGGACTTAGCTTCATGGATATTAAATAACTTGTCTAGGATCATTGCAATGATAAAGAAGAAGAATCCTAGCACAAGAATATGGGTATGAAGCGCGACTAATATGGTGTTTCCTTCGAAATCATTCATTTTGGTGATTTCACGATAAGCAACACCAGCTATTAAACCGAGAATCGCATAGAAAAAAGATGTGTAATACAATTTTTTCATGATCTTGTCTCCTTTGTATTTAACGTTATGATTGAAAGTATATCATGCAAATAAGAACGCAATATGAACGAATGATTATATAGTGAAGAATTTCACGAAATAGACAAAAAATATCCGCTAACATGCCCCACATAGTTTCAACACAATATTCATCTATAATGTTAATATTATTGAACCCACTGTTCATCGGAGTCAGGGTGTTCGATGACACGGGAGGATAAATATGAAAAAAGCGGATTGGATCATAGCCATTCTAGTTATGGGAATGGGTCTGATGTGCATGTTGGTTTCAGCAAACTTTTTTTCGTATTGATTTTTTTCCGTATTTTAATTTAGGAGATGTTTATTTGAAAAGAGGAGTATTTGCAGTAATCTGTGTAATTATTTTGTCATTTGGAATTGGAACAGCTGTTTATGCTGCCGAGGTTTTTCCGAGCACTTTTAAAGAGATGTTACCCTTTATGAAAGAAAGACATCCTAACATGGGTGATTCCGAGCTAGAGCAAATGTATAAGAGCTGTCATCAAGAAGATGGCATTTCGAATACCCGTGGAATGATGTAGAGGCTATGTTGATGAAGAATCAACTATAATCAATCAATACCTTTAATAAGAACCTTTTGTTGCATACAACAAAAGGTTCTTATTTTATCTAACCCTAAAACTATTCTAATACCCTTGAGAGATAAAGAACAAAAAACACTTGAATCCCATTGGTAACGGTTAAGTTGTCGGGTTCATAGCCCCTTGATACTCATTCATTAAATTGTCGATAATCTGCTGTACGGACAATATCTCTTTAATCTCATGAACTCTGGACCCGGCAAAAACCAATCCGTTCTTAACATCTCCTCTAAGGGAAGTAAGCAGGGATTCCATGGTACAGAAGCGATGTGAACAAACTTTTAGACAATCATAGCATTTGGTAATTTTTAATTTGGCATCATCACTGATCCGGTCTGTGAATTCATTCTGAATCGCTCTGCCATCTAGACCCACCGTTGACTTGATCAGGATCGTATCGCCTTGCTGAGCATCTACATACTTTTGCTTGAAGGCCAAAGGAGCATCACATTCATGGCTAGCCACAAAACGGGTACCCATCTGNNATTTTGCGATATCATCTCCTGTCAGAATCCCACCTGCAGCAATAACCGGAATCGAAACGGCTTCTACGACTTCAGGAAGGATATCAAACATGGATCTATCAGTACCTAAATGGCCCCCAGCTTCAAACCCTTCGACAACGACTGCGGAGGCACCAAGTCTTTCAGAGATTCTGGCTAATTTGGCGGATGAAACAATAGACACCACAGGTGTGCCATACTCTTTTCCCCAAGCATAAATATCTCTGGAAATTCCGGCTCCGGAAATAATAAAGTCCACCTTTTCTTCCAAAGCAACTTTCATTTTATCTGCAAAGTCCTTCATAGCGAATAGCACGTTCACACCGATATATCCAATCCCTTTAGAGAGTTCTCTTGTTTTGCGAATATGCATTCTTAGTTCTTCAGTGGTGATGCCTGTACCAGAAATGGTGCCGATCCCACCTGCGTTGGCTACAGCAGCGGCTAGTCCACTTAAGGATATGCCTACGCCCATTCCACCTTGAATAACAGGAACCTTGGATTTAATATGTCCGAATTGGATTGTTGGAAGTTTCATACACGCACCTCTTTCACTAGTTGTAGAGCGTTATAAAATCTCTATTGGAGTAACAGCTATAAAGGTATCACAGTTAAATCTTTGCAGATGTGACTGTGCGCATGCTCAAACTATGTTAAATATCATGTCCATTTCATTTGAGTAGAAAATATGGAAATCCGTTTATGATACAATAAGTAGCATATCAACAAGATCCTGCGTAATGCTAAACTCTTTATTTAGGGTCTGCATTTTAGGGATACATATCATAAGGAGAGAAGGATAACGTATGGAGTTTGAATATTTGCTTCGTGTAGTTGGAGCTGGAATTTGTGGAGTTTTAGTTGGATTTGAACGAAAAAGCCGAATGAAAGAAGCGGGAGTTAGGACGCATTTTATTGTAGCTTTAGGTGCTGCACTCATGATGATCATCTCAAAATATGGATTTCAAGATCAATCCGCTTGGCCCAATCTTACCCTCGATCCCGCACGTATAGCTGCCCAGGTAGTAAGTGGAGTTGGATTTCTTGGAGCAGGAATGATTTTTATGCAAAGACACACAGTGAAGGGTCTCACAACTGCAGCGGGGATTTGGGCAACGGCGGGGCTGGGGCTGGCGATTGGATCAGGCCTTTATATACTTGGTGGAGGAGCAACCATATTAATCTTACTTGGGCAAAAGATATTACATAGTCGATACAGTTGGCTGGCCTCACCGAAAACCCAACAGATTGTTATCTGTCTATCTAATACAGAAGGAGCCATGAGTCGAATTCAAGGGCTACTTGAAGAAAAAAACATCTCCATTCTAAGCTTTCACGCTGAAAATATTAGTGCTGAATCCGAATTGAATTTAGAAATTATCGTAAGATTTCCTGAATCGTTTAATCCTGTAAAATTGTTATCACTGATACAAGAGGACGCATCTGTTAAGGCAGTGGAGTTTCAATAATTGTTTAAGACACTCCGTATCAAAAGTTGGTTCTTTTTAGAGAACTTACTTTTGATGCGGGAGCAACCTCCATTTCACCATCAATCCCACACTATTCTACTCGTGTTTCAATTCTCAGATTCTCAAACCATCCGCTTCGACCTTTCATCCAAACCTCTCATTATTCTAATACATTTCCCCTTTAAATCAATATCTTACCGTTTATAGTTTTAACTGGATCTATTATGCTATAAGTTTTGGATTTTCATGTCAAGTTTATGTTATGTACTGAGTGAGTTTGTTATAAAAATCATATATTAACCGCTTTCATTTATTCCGAATAAAAAATATGTCATTTATATTGACACTGAAACGATGAACCGTTATTATTAATCCCATCACTGGAGAAATTAAACAAAAAATCAAGTCAAACATTACAATATTACAGCTTAATTTGCGAATATTTTCTTGTTTTTATAGTTTTATTAGTTTGATTAATTCACTGGAGAAAATAATTAGGAGAATGCCTGTGAAAAAGCACGATCAGGATTTTATGAAGCGGCAAAATCGATTGACGGTCTTCGAAATCATTAAAAACCAACAACCGATTTCTCGCGCTTCCATCGCTAAACAAACGGGTATGAGTCCTACCACTGTAAGTCGAATTGTTGGGGAATTAACTGAGCAAGGATATCTACTCGATTCGGATCAGGTATCGTCAGGATTAGGTCGGAAATCAACATTGATAGCTATGGTTGACGCTTCTGTGTTGTCGGTTGGGGTTGAACTGGATCGCAGTCTTATGAATGTTGGCATCGTAGATTTACAAGGCAAGCTTCTCTGCAGCAGGCAATACCCACGTATACCGGACGAGAGTGTAGACAAGACGCTAGAACGAATTAATGAAGCGATTGAACAACTGAGTCAGCAGCACCTGATTGACAGAACACGTATCGTAGGTATTGGCGTTGGACTTCCCGGCATTGTGAATAACGAAGAAGGTATTGTCGTCTTCTCGGTTCAGCTTGGATGGAAGAATGTAGCCTTAGCTAAACGCCTAAAGGAACTAACAGGTTTTGAAATTGCTGTAGATAATGAGTTGAAAGTTAGAGCTCTTGCTGAACACCTCAAAGGTGCTGCTGTTGGATCTGTCCGTACCGCACTATTGGGCTTCGGGCAAGGCGTTGGCTCGGCGATGATTCTCGAGGGAGAGATTTATCGCGGGGTGATGAACAGTGCTGGTGAAATAGGGCATACGACAGTGGATCCTAACGGAATGATGTGCGAGTGCGGTAAGGCGGGTTGCTTACAGACCTATATAAATATCAGTTCATTGTTGTCAGAAGCCAATCGGATTCGTCCGATTCGCACGATCGAGGAGTTATTTGAAGCAAAGGATGCAGGAGAGCATTGGGCGGTTCATTTGATCGAGCGTGCGCTCATGTATATGGCGATTACAATCAACAATGTCGTATGTATGTATAACCCCGATAGTGTGATCTTGAGTGGAGAACTCGTAGACAAATTCCCAGATATTTATGAAGCAGTCGAGAAGCTCTATCTTTCACGCTTCATATGGGAACCCCTTCGTGGGTCTTTCTCCATTCATCGTTCGATGTTGAACGAGAATGGTGTAATTATCGGATCGGGACTACTATCGCAAAATCGTTTTTTCGCATTGGATTAAAATAATTACATCGAGGGAGGTTGTATAGATGGGGTTTACAACTTTAGTAGAAGAATATCGCGGTGGCTTACTGGAGAATGTGCATTATGGTGCAGTTAGCGTAGTCGATGTGAAAGGTAACATTTTATATAAAGCAGGTAATCCGGAGCATATGACCTATCTTCGTTCAGCTGCTAAACCATTCCAAGCTTTACCGGTTATGAAGCGTCGGATCGATGAAGTTTATGGTTTGACGAGTAAGGAAGCCTCACTCTTTACTGCTTCGCATCGGGGAGAGGCCTTTCATATTGAAGCACTTGAATCTCTTTTTCAAAAAATGGGATTAAAAGAAGAGGGATTTCATTGCTGTTCTACATACCCACTGAATGAGGAAGCCAAAGCGGAGCGCCATCGGGCGAATGAGCCCACTCGTAAAATCTTTCATAATTGCTCAGGTAAGCATGCTGGATTAATGGGCCTTAGCAAATATATGGGTTGGGATATAAATACTTATTATGAGCCTAACCATCCCGTGCAACAGGAGATCCTTGAGATCATGGCCTATATTGCTGAAGTACCGAAGGAATCCATTCCTCAAGGGATTGATGGCTGTGGCCTACCTATCTTCGCACTTCCACTGCACAAAATCGCTTATTCATATTTAAAGCTAGCCTGTCCTGATTTAATCGAGGATATTGAAATACGCAACGCAGCTGCTGTGACTGCAAAGCTTATGAACGATAACCCGGTGATGATTGCAGATACGAAATTCGTCTGCTCTGAGCTTCTAAAGGATGATAATCTGACGGCCAAGGGCGGCGCTAAAGGTGTATATGGTATTGGACTTCGAAAGGAACGAATCGGTATCTCGCTAAAAGTATCCGATGGATCTGAGCAAGTCTGGCCTTGTATCATCGCATCGATTCTGGAACGTTTAAGCTATAGCAATCAAGATACGATTGATCGTTTATACGCACTCGTGCCGAACACTATTGTTAATGATGGCGGTACTGTTGTAGGCGAGCGCCGTGCTGTATTCCAATGAGAGGTCTGATATAAGGATCGAGAATAATCTTCAAGTCTCATGAATAATTGGACTGGGAGCTTTTCTAATACATCGTTTCTAAAGGGGAGTGTAAAAATGAAAGCAAAAGGAAAAGTATGGTCAATGTTCATGCTGCTGCTTATTACAGTAGTCATGACTGCAGGGTGCGGCAACAAAGCGAGCAACGAGGGACAAGGCGGCAATACCGCTGGTGGAACTGAAACTAGCACCCCAACTACAAAAAATGATAAAGACATTGTAATTGCCATCAATTCTAACTTTATTACGCTGGACCCACATAACGCAAGCGATACACATTCAATTAGCGCTGCCAGAACGATGTACGAAGGTCTAATGGGTTTTGATGAGAATATGAACGTAGTTCCTGTTCTTGCCGCAAGCCATTCCATAAGTAAAGACGGGTTGGTTTACACGTTCACGTTGCAAGAGAATGTTAAATTCCAAGACGGTACTGACTTTAATGCTGAAGCGGTTAAAGTAAACATCGCCCGTATTCAAGATGAGAAGAACAATCTTAGACTGCGCAAAAGCTTCGCAAAGGTAGCCAAAGTGGAGACTCCTGATGCCAAAACAGTAGTTATTACACTTAGTGAGCCGTACAATGCATTTTTAAATAAGGTTGCGATGGCGCCGATCATTAGCCCGAAGGCTCTAACAGAGAACGGTGCCGATATTTCAAAAATGCCTGTAGGTACTGGCCCATTTAAGTTCAAAGAGTGGGTGCAAGGCGATCGACTAGTTGTCGAGAAGAATCCTGATTACTGGCAAAAAGGGTTGCCGAAAGTGGACAGTGTGACTTTTAGACCTGTACCAGAGAATGGATCACGGATTGCGATGTTAAAAACCGGCGAGGCTGATTTCATCTATCCAATGCCAACCGAGCAAGTAACTGAGGTTGAAGGTCTAGAAGGTATTATCGTAGATACCATTGATTCTACCATCGTTCGTTATGTAACGTTGAACACAATGAAAAAGCCATTCGATGATGTGAAGGTACGTCAAGCCATTAACTATGCTATCAACAAAGAAGCGTATATCAAGGTTGTGAAATCGGGTCTTGGCGCTAAGCTTGATTCCACGATGTCTTCCAAAACACAATATTATTCTCCACAAACAGGTTATGACTATGACATTGAAAAAGCTAAACAATTGCTTGCTGAAGCGGGATATCCAGACGGATTCGAAACCGAAATTTGGGGTGAGAATGAATCCGAAACTATGAAGGGTATGCAATTCATCCAACAACAACTGGCACTTGTAGGCATTAAAGTAGAAGTGAAGTCCATGGAAGGCGGTACATTGTCCGACCAAATTAACGCTGCTAAAACGCCTGAAGAAGCAAAAATTCAAATGTGGTATGTCAGCTGGTCTCCTTCTTCCGGTGATGCAGATGGCGCTACTAGAGGTTTGTTCAGTAGTGAAATGTTCCCACCTGCTGGCTCGAATACAGCTTATTACAAAAATGAAAATGTAGATAAATGGATCGCTGAAGCGAACAAATCTGTTGATCCAGAAGCGGCTAAATCCATTTATGCAAATATTCAAAAAACAGTATGGGAAGATGCTCCGTGGGCATTCATGGGCGTTGACCAAATCATCTCAGGCAAAAGATCGAATCTGGAAGGTGTCAAAGTCTTCCCGGATGGTTCCATTAATGTCCTTAATGCAGAAGTGAAATAACGCTAAACAAATGTAAGAATTATTCCCCAAGAATTGAACGAGGCCGCTTCTTAAGAATGGTAGGAAGCGGCCTCAACTAAATCATTTGTCGATACTGAAGGGG
>DJUJ01000170.1:0-2231 GCA_002438345.1 Paenibacillus sp. UBA6285 | reverse complement strand
TGAGTTGGGTAGATATGCTTTACAAAGACTCCTCGGGGTTATTCCGTTGCTATTCATTGTATCGGTATTAGTCTTTCTGTTTATTCACTTAATTCCGGGGGATCCGGCCCGACTTATTGCGGGTAAAGACGCCACGCTTGAAGAGATTCATGGCATTCAAGAGCAACTTGGTCTCAACTTGCCCTTGTGGAAACAATACATAAACTACATGGGTGATCTACTAAGTGGTAATCTGGGTAATTCGATTCGATCAGGAATTCCAGTAACCGATATGCTAGAAAGTAGAATAATGCCTACCTTGTGGTTAACGTTTCTCAGTATGGCTTGGGCGCTTGTCATTGGTCTTTTAATCGGTGTTATTTCAGCGGTTTATCGCAATAAATGGCCTGATCACTTAGGCACATTGACAGCCATTTCGGGAATGTCTATTCCTGGATTCTGGTTAGGTTTAGTACTCATTCAAATTTTCTCGGTAGAGCTTGCCTGGTTTCCGACCGGCGGTGTAGATTCCTGGAAATCCTATATTCTTCCTTCCATTACACTTGGAATGGGGATTATGTCGATGCTGGCTCGTTACTCACGGTCATCGATGCTAGAAACGCTACGGGAGGATTATATCCGTACTGGACGTGCGAAAGGCTTACGCGAGTATGTTGTTATCAGCAGGCATGCGCTGCGCAATTCTCTTATTCAGGTCGTTACTGTAGCTGGACTTCAATTTGGGTTCTTGCTTGGTGGCTCGGTAATGGTTGAAACAGTTTTCAGTATTCCTGGTCTTGGTAGACTGCTGGTAGATTCCATTCTGTTCCGGGATTATACAGTTATTCAAGCTTTGCTACTGCTGTTTTCAACACAATTTATTCTTATCAATTTAATTGTAGATTTATTGTATGGCGTACTCAATCCGAAAATCAGGTTTTCTCAGTAGCTAAAGTGCCACCGAGAAACAGACATACGATAGTTTTATTTAGGGTGAATTTAGGATTAGGAGGGATATCATGAGCGACAATTCGGCGGTAATGGGAACTAATTCTCCTATACCCGGAAAGGTAATAGCCCCGGAGAAAACAAAAGGCCGCGTGGGTGTTTTTATTCGCAAGTTCAGCAAACAAAAGATGCCCCTTGTGGCTGCATTTTTTATCATATTGCTTTTTTTAATTGCCATTTTCGGGCCATTTCTGACCCCTTATAATCCTGATGAACCGAACTATGATGCGCTAATGCAGGGTCCGTCTGCCAAGCATTGGGCGGGAACGGATGAATACGGCCGTGATATTCTAAGTCGCTTAATTGATGGTACAAGGTTGACTTTGGCGGTCAGTCTGAGTTCCGTATTGATTGCAGGTGTACTTGGAACCATCCTTGGTCTTGTCAGTGGATATTATGGCGGTTGGCTGGATCGGATTATTATGCGTGGCAGTGACGTATTGTTCTCATTCCCTGATTTACTGCTTGCCATTGGGATCGTCGCTATACTTGGGCCTGGTTTATCCAACGTTGTGATTGCAGTTGCAGTCTTCGGTACACCCTCGTTCGCCCGCATTATTCGGAGCGTAACATTGTCTGCGAAGGAAACGTTGTTTGTTGAAGCTGCCCGTTCAATGGGTGCAAAGAATCATCGAATCATTTGGCGACATATTTTTCCTGAAACGGTCCCTAGTATCATCGTTAATCTATCCATGAAAATTGGCGGGGCAATCTTAGCCGCTGCGTCACTGAGCTTTCTTGGAATGGGTGCGAAGCCAACGGAGCCCGATTGGGGGGCAATGTTAAGCATGGGCCGTGATTATTTAAGTATAGCTCCACATATCGTTTATTTTCCGGGTTTAGCTATATTTTTGACAGTACTTGCATTTAACCTGGTCGGGGACGGACTGCGCGATGCTCTTGATCCCAAAATGAAAAACTAAGGAGGGACAAGACATGACTCGAAATTTGCTGGAAGTACAAGGGCTGAAAACGGAGTTCAAACGCGGCGATGGAAGTATAACGGCAGTTGCAGGTATTGACTTTGTGATTAAGAAAGGTGAAGTGCTGGGTCTAGTTGGAGAATCCGGCTGTGGCAAAAGTGTAACCTCACTGTCGATCATGCGACTCCTTAAGGATACGCCGGGCAGAATCTCAGGAGGTTCTGTTCGCTTCGAGGGAATTGATCTGACGAAGGTAACGGACAAAGAGATGCGCCAGATACGGGGAAATGAAATGGCGATGATTTTTCAGGAGCCGATGAC
>DJUJ01000235.1:20686-27199 GCA_002438345.1 Paenibacillus sp. UBA6285 | reverse complement strand
CTTTCACCGAAATTTCGGAGAGCGTTCTTTTATTCCCTAAAAAATCACCATTTACCGCATATAACTTTCGAAAGCCCTGCTTATAAAGAATTCTCGCAGCTTTGTTTCTTGTATAATAACTATCAGCAAGGATTAGAACAGAATCGTCAGTGGATAGACAGTGCTGCCACACATAGGCTAGCCGCCCGAGCGATATATTTATCGAACCACGGATGCTGTCCTGCTGATATTCTACGGCATCCCTGACATCGAGCATTTTCATGGCTAGTGATTGATTCGCTAATTTGTGTACGTCGCGAACTTCTACATATGAGAGTGAACGGATAGGCCAGGCGTAGCGCAAGACCCTTACAATACTTATGACAATCAGAATACTCAGTATGATCCGAAACATCATGCTCATGCNNCATGCTATTACTCCCGCACCAAAAAATCATCCGTCCAAGCGCCTAATCCACCTGTCATATTCACAACCTTATAGCCCTTTTCAATTAGCAGCTCACAAGCCAGTCCACTTCGACCACCACTTAAGCACATCACAATCGTCTCTCCATTAGGATCCAGTTCATCTACGCGCATTAGCAGTTGACCCAGCGGTATATGCTTAGCACCGATCACATGTCCCTCCACCCATTCGGCTGGTTCGCGTACATCCAGCATCGTAAGATACTCTCCATTCTTCAGACGTTTCGCCACTTGCTGAGGGGTTATTTCCTTTGAAATTTTAAAAGACATCGAGCATCTCTCCTTCACATTTATAAAAATAACTTGATTTTCATATCACTATATCATAATATTACGATATAAGGATATTGTAAAGCGAGGTGTTTGTTACATGGACAAAAATTTTAAAGCTTATAACCAAACCGCCGAAACCTTAAAGGCTATCGCTCATCCCGTTCGCTTGTGCATCATTAAAGGACTGCTTGAAAAAGGCAGCTGCAACGTTAGCTTCATGCAGGACTGTCTGGACCTCCCACAATCTACGGTGTCCCAGCATCTCCAAAAGCTTAGATCACTTGGCATCGTTGAAACCGAACGTAATGGGCTTGAAATTAACTATTCTGTTAAAGACGAGAAGATCAAACATCTTATTCAGTTATTTTTAGGGGAGGAATAAATCATCATGAGTAAAAAAGTATTGATTGTCGGTGGAGTTGCAGGAGGAGCATCAGCAGCCGCTCGTCTGCGGAGATTAGATGAAGAGGCTCATATCGTAATGTTTGAGCGTGATCCGTACATTTCTTTTGCCAATTGCGGACTACCTTATTATATTGGAGGTTCCATTCAGGACCGCTCCAAACTGCTGGTGCAGACACCGGAAGCGATGCATAAACGTTTTAACATCGATGTCCGGATTCAAAGTGAAGTGGTGTCTATCGACCCTGTGAACAAGAAAGTACGAGTAGAAAGTAAAGAAAAAGGCTCTTATGAAGAGAGCTATGATGCTCTGATTTTATCGCCAGGTGCTAAACCGATTCGTCCGAATTTGCCCGGTATCGAGAGTTCCAAAATTCACATGCTGCGCAACATTCCCGACACTGACAAAATCAAAACCAAAGTCTCAGCGGAAGGCACTCGTTCGGCCGTTGTGATCGGAGGCGGATTTATCGGCGTTGAAATGGCTGAGAACCTTAGAGAAGCTGGACTAGAAGTTTCCTTAATTGAGGCAGGACCGCAAATCTTAGCTCCGTTCGATACCGAAATGTCTTCTATTTTGGCAAAAGAGCTTGACGAGCATGGGGTAAATTTTATTTTTTCGGATATGGTTCAGGGGTTTGCCGAGGTAGGAGAACAGATACAGGTTCAATTAGCAAGTGGTACCGTGCTTCAGAGTGATATGGTTCTGCTGGCTATCGGCGTGTCGCCTGATACCTCTTTCCTGAAAGATAGTGGCTTAGAATTCGGTCCTCGCGGCCATATTTTAGTCAATGAACGGATGGAGACGAATCTGGATCAAGTGTACGCTGTAGGTGACGCGGTTGAGGTGGTTGATTTCGTAAACGGAACTAAAACCGCTATTCCACTAGCAGGCCCTGCCAATAAGCAAGGACGGATTGCTGCGGACAACGTTAGCGGTCTAGGCACTACTTACAAGGGTTCCCAAGGAACTTCCATCATCAAAGTATTTGGAATCACAGGTGCTTCTACCGGTAATAATGAAAAAACACTACAGCGCTTGGGCTTACCTTATCACGTGATTTATATACATCCAAGCTCTCACGCAACCTATTACCCGGGGGCAACTCCGATATCTATGAAGCTGATTTTTGATCCAAAAGGAACGGTGCTCGGAGCACAAGCTGTCGGTTATAGTGGAGTAGATAAACGTATCGACGATATCGCTACAGTGATTCGCTTTAGAGGTACGGTCACTGATTTAACGGAATTGGAGCTTTCTTATGCGCCTCCTTACTCTTCCGCTAAAGATCCGGTGAATATGGCTGGATTTGCCGCTGAAAATATTTTGCAAGGCATGACCACGGTATTCGTTCCTAAGGATTTAGAAGGTCGCGACAAGAAAAACACTATCTTAGTTGACGTACGTTCGGAAATCGAACATGCTAACGGTCATATTGAAGGCTCTATTAACATCCCTGTAGATGATCTGCGTGGTCGTCTAAGCGAGCTTGACCCTAGTAAAGAAATTTGGGTGTATTGCCAAGTTGGACTTAGAGGCTACACCGCTTCCCGGATTTTGCAGCAAAAAGGTTTCCGAGTGAAGAATCTCACCGGAGGTTATAAAACCTATCAAATGAGCCAATTTACGCCTAAAAAAAAAGATAACCAGACTCCAAACGTCGGTATATCAGCAGCCCGTAAAGAAATCGCAGCAGCAGTAGCATTGGCGGGAACTGGCACTGGCACTTCTACTGGTATTGGTATTGCTACTGGTTCTGCTACTGGACCAACTACCGGTACTATTACTGGATCAGCAATTGGAGCTGGGTCAACTCCAGCCAATACCAATGTTACAGCTTTCACGTCCAACTCCAGCGCACCAGTATCCGCCCCAGCCAAGCAAGAATTGGATCTAACACCTGATTCCGTGCTTGACGCTTGCGGACTGTGCTGCCCTGGGCCGCTGATCCAAGTCAAAATGAGTATGGACCCGTTGCAGGACGGACAAGTCTTGAAGGTAACGGCTTCCGATCCGGGATTCTATGAAGATATCAAGGCATGGGCTCGCATGTCTAAGCACACGCTTTTGCAATTAACGAAGCTGCCTACTGGCATGATCGAAGCTTATCTGCGCAAAGGAGTTACCGAAGAATCCGCTCCAGTAGGAGCACAACCTGTCCAAACTAGTAACGCAAGCACGATGGTTGTATTCAGCGGTGATCTGGATAAAGCGATCGCTTCCTTCATCATTGCCAATGGAGCAGCATCCAGCGGCAAAAAGGTTACCATGTTCTTTACCTTCTGGGGCCTGAACATTATCCGCAAGGATGAGAAAGTACCTGTGAACAAGAACTTCATCGGCAAAATGTTCGGAGCGATGATGCCGCGCGGCAGTCGGAAGCTAACGCTTTCAAATATGAACATGATGGGCATGGGCTCCAAAATGATTCGCTCTGTAATGAAGAACAATAATGTCTCTTCTTTGGAAGAATTGATTCAAATGGCTGTCGACCAAGGCGTCGAGATCGTTGCCTGCCAAATGTCTATGGATCTTATGGGCATCACTCGTGAAGAACTGATCGACGGCGTTGGAATTGGCGGCGTGGGTTATTACCTCGGCCAAGCCGATCAATCTAGTCATAATCTATTTATCTAAATGTCTCAACGCATCAAAGAGACTCCTCTATTTATATAGAAGAGTCTCTTTTTTATCGTTGTATTTTATTACAAAAATCTCTAGTCCGCGAAGATGAACCGATAGCAATGTCAAAGACTCCACTTTCTACATGCCAATCGCTAAGGTTGATGTTGTAATAAGCAAAGGAACGTTTATCCAGTTCAAAAGAAACCTCTTGCTCTTCTCCTGGCTGAAGCTCTAGCTTCTGGAAGCCTTTAAGTTCCTTAAGTGGACGGATCACGCTGCTCTCCTTATCGCTAACATAGAGCTGAATAATTTCTTTTCCTGCGCGAGTGCCCGTATTTTTAACAGTAGCCGTAACCTGTACAGTCTCCGTATCCTTTATGCTGCTCTTGGAGATTCTTAAATTACTGTATTGAAACTCTGTGTAGCTTAGACCGAAGCCGAAAGGAAACAGCGGTTCAATCTCTTTTTTGTCATAGTAACGATAGCCTACGAACAAGCCTTCTTTATACTCTACCTTAGGAGGAAACAGGGTTCACGATCAGTGATTTTATTCAATTCGAACGGATTGCGGAAGCAAAACGATTAATCGAATTACCAGGTATTAGCTTATCGGACATCGCCATCAAGCTACAATTCAACGACCAGAGCTATTTTACCAAAGTGTTTAAGAAATATACCGGCACCACCCCTAAACAATTCCGAAGAAACTGGGAAAGCACGCTTTAGGTATACAGGAAACATAACAAAAGAAACGGTGGTTGTCCTTAAAAGATACTACCGTTTCTCGTAGCATCACTACATAACTGACACCTTAAAAGCATCAATATTAAAAGCAGCCCCATTGATGGTCAATGTGGCATCATAATAACCTCGATCACCATTTGGCTTACATTTATAATCACCAGAACATCCGCACACAAAGAATTTGGTATTGCTATAACTAGGATAAATATTGTTAAGCTTCCTATAAAACAGGTGTCCATGATGCGTGAAAATGGCCAGTACTTTATCTCTCACTTTCATAGGTATGGCTGAAAAAAACTTATTCGTCTCCGATGCGCTTAATACATGGCTAGGATCGACCGTGATCCCGCTCACTTTTAAAGGCCAATGAAAATCAATAATATAGTAATACTTTTCATCTAAATTATTTAATAAAGTTATACTGGCCGGCGTGAACTTTCCAAGTGCACAATTAAGCCATACATACTTCACCTTACCCTGCGTACCCGGGAAATTCATTTGCCCTTCTACTGCACCTAAATATTGTGTAAATAAGGACTGGGTACTTGCCTCCCAATTTCCTATAGATGCTTTATAAGGAATGCTCCCGAGCGTGCTTGTCACCGTATCCTTGAAGTCCTTGTAGTAGGCATTCGCATTATTTCCATGATTAGCTCCCGCTTGAGTATTATCTCCTCCAAAAATAACAAACCTCTTATTCCCGCTGCTCACTGCTTTAGGCAAAAGATTTCTAAGAATGCTTGAGCTGCTCCCATATCCCACATGGCTATCACCAATAACCGCAAAGTTAATGATCTGGGCCGTTGCTTTAAGATTCAGATTGCGTTTGGGCTTAAGGCTGGAGAGAGGACTTCGCTTCTTAGCGGATTCTATCTTCTTTTTCATCTTAATCACCTCTTTGAAATGGATGAAGTATACCTAGTAGTATGTATATTCGATTCAATGTGCTTTCTCTTGGACCAACGATTCTTTTAAAAGAATATATAGGGCAGATAATTAACAGGCTTATCTAAATAGGGAAGACGTTATAGCGCTGGCAGCATTCAATCGATGTATGGGACCTCAAATCTACCAAGAGTTCAGATTCATGAGAATCTGACCGTGTTACTGGCCGTTGCCGCTGGTAAAGGGAGCCTGGAGGTCGATAATCTAACTTATGAGCTTACGGAAGGAAGCGTAGTCCTTCTCCCCGCTAATCCTCATGCCTCTTTAATTACAAATCTCCAGCAGCCGCTTCATGTCTATAAGCTCACCATCTGGATTCAAGAGCAGACACAGGCAATACCTGGTGGTGCGATGCTTCGAAAAAGCGAATTTGCTTTACATCTCCGATACAATTCACAACTACACTAATAGTAAAGGTGTTCCCCCCCCATAATCATAGGAAATCCATTAATTTTCATAAAAAAAAATTCATTAAAACATGAATGATCACGAATGATCTTTTTTTAGATATGCACATACTAAGCTTGATATTTTGAAACTTGCTCCGGGTTAAATCGTAAGTTTGATGATAGGTCCTGAAGTCTACTGATTTGACGAACTGATTTATCATACTTGCGTAGACACGTAGTTATGTGCACTTATGCAGTAAATCGAAGCTTATGAGACCTAAAACAAAGACACAGCACAGCAGAGAGGAGCTATCATTAGTGGAGTATTACCGCAATAGTGTAACAGACAGTTTAAAGGAGCTGCAGAGTTCCGCTAACGGGCTTACGTCGGCAGAAGTCGACAAACGACTGGAACGAGATGGTTATAATGAATTAAAAGGAAAGAANNCCCATCTGGAAGCTTTTCCTTGAAAATTTCAAGGACCCTATGGTGGTTGTACTGCTTATAGCGGCCATTGTCCAGATTGTTATGGGACAAGTTATGGAGTCGCTTATCATTTTCCTCGTGTTAATTCTCAATGCAGTTATAAGTGTCATTCAAACCCGTAAAGCAGAGAGTTCACTCGACGCCTTGCAGCAGATGTCGGCACCCGAGGCCAAAGTGTTGCT
>DJUJ01000235.1:16143-20627 GCA_002438345.1 Paenibacillus sp. UBA6285 | reverse complement strand
GATACTATCGCGAAGGAATCTCCTCTCGGAGATCGACGTAATATGGCGTTCAGCGGTTCCTTGGTTGTATATGGCCGTGGAACCCTTGTAGTAACAGGAACAGCACTGACTACCGAAATCGGAAAAATTGCTGAACTCATTGAAAGCGCCGAAGCCAAGCAGACACCGCTGCAGCGCAAGCTCGAAACATTCAGCAAGCAGCTGGGCGTAGCCATTATACTGCTGTCCATTTTGATTTTTGCCATCCAGGCCGGACGCGTTTGGCTGTCGAATGATACTGTGGATACAACGGAAGCCATCCTGAATGCACTAATGTTTGCAGTCGCTGTAGCTGTCGCTGCTATTCCCGAAGCTCTGTCCTCGATCGTAACTATTGTCCTATCCGTAGGTACGAACAAGATGGCTAAGCAGCATGCGATTATCCGAAAACTTCCGGCCGTCGAGGCACTTGGGTCAACCAGTGTCATCTGTACGGACAAAACCGGCACCCTAACCCAGAATAAAATGACGGTTGTAGATTACTTTTTACCAGAAGGTGACCGTGATCAATTCAATCAAGAGCCCGAAGAATGGTCTGAGGAAGCCCGGCGCCTACTACATATTGCCGTGCTCTGTAACGACTCGAACATTAATGAGGATGGTAAAGAGCTTGGGGACCCGACAGAAGTAGCACTTATTGCCTTCAGCAACAGCAAGAATAAAGATTACAAGGAAATACGCGACAATTTCCCTCGCGAAGCCGAACTTCCTTTTGACTCGGATCGCAAGCTGATGACTACCCTGCACACTTTTAACGGGCAAAAAGCAATGATCACCAAAGGCGGGCCGGATGTGCTCTTTGGTCTATGCACTCACGTACTCTTAAGTGGAAAAGAAGTGCCGATGACCCCGGAAGTTCTTGAACGTTTCATTGAAGCCAATGAGGAGTTCTCCAGCAGAGCACTGCGTGTACTTGCCTATGCTTACAAAACTGTGCCAAATACGGTCACTGAAGTCGGACTGGAGGATGAACAAAATCTGGTGCTCGTAGGTTTGACAGCTATGATTGATCCCCCTCGGGAAGCCGTCTACGGCGCGATCGCAGAATCCAAGAAGGCTGGAATCCGGACCATCATGATTACTGGTGATCATAAGACAACCGCACAAGCAATCGGACGCGATATCGGCCTGATGACCGAAAAAGAAATTGCCGTAACCGGCCAAGAGCTCGATGCCATGTCCGACGAAGAACTTGATAATAAGCTTGAGCAGATTGGTGTGTACGCCCGAGTCTCCCCGGAGAACAAGATCAGAATAGTCCGAGCGTGGCAGCGGAAAGGCAAAATAACAGCCATGACCGGTGATGGCGTAAATGATGCGCCTGCCTTAAAGCAAGCGGATATCGGAATTGCCATGGGCAGTGGAACGGATGTTGCTAAAGATGCGGCTGCCATGATTTTGACCGATGATAATTTTGTATCTATCGTTAATGCTGTATCTGTGGGCAGAACGGTGTTCGACAATATTAAAAAAGCGATCGCCTATTTGTTTTCAGGCAACCTGGGTGCGATTATCGCCATCCTCTTTGCCCTTATCTTCGACTGGATTAGTCCTTTCACGGCGATTCAGCTTCTATTCATCAATCTGGCGAATGATTCTCTGCCCGCCATTGCTCTTGGTATGGAAAAACCTGAACCTAATGTGATGAGCAGAAATCCAAGAGAACTCAAGGAAGGAATATTTGCTGGAGGAATGATGCAGGCTATTATTACCCGTGGTCTACTTATAGGTATAGCCGTAATTATATCCCAGTATATCGGACTTCAGGATTCACCTGATATGGGCGTGGCCATGGCATTCACAACCCTGATCCTGTCTCGTACGCTTCACACTTTTGCCGCTCGCTCGANNAACTGCTATTGAAGCTGGCTTTTTCAGCAACAAATACGTCATTGGAGCCGTACTGGTCTGCTTTGCATTTTACGGCATTGCGGTTCTGCCTGGGGTCAGAGAAATCTTCTCTATTCCGGCTTTGTTCGGGATGTCAGAGTGGCTGATTGCAAGCGGCCTGGCACTTGGCGCCGTTATCCTAATGGAATTGACAAAGCTGGTTCGCAGAGCGTTCACGCCCAAATCGGCTTCTTGATCACATGATCTAGATAGGATATTTCAAAACCACAATTGAGCGAATAGACAAAACAGCGATTCTCCAATGATGGAGAATCGCTGTTCTTCTTGGGTCTTGGACTTTGTCTCAACGCTACTATCATTTGGTTTGGTTCAGGAAATAAATAGTTTTATCATACTCTCTTTGTAAATAAGCTGTTACATCATCAAAGGGTATTTTTCTATATCCACCTTTATCTAAAAAGCGGGAAAAGCTATGAGGAAAAGCTAGGTCGAAATACATAAGCTCCAATTGATTCTCGTTCAACGGATTTTCCCGGAGGTAAAAATCCAGAAGATGATCAAACCAGACAGGATCCCAAGCTTTTCGCCGATTCATAATACCTTGCAGAAAACGACCAATATCTTTGGAAGGATAGTCATAACGAATGAATTCAAAGTCGATAACATACAGGCTTGAACCCACCGTCAGAACATTGTCGCTATGAAAGTCGCCGTGACACAAAAAATGCATTTGNNCGATCCAGCTTTTAAAAAAGGCATGACGTTCAAGCCGTTCAACCAACTCCTGTCCTACTTGCTGAAAAAAATCGATATAGGACAGGATCATCTTTTTTTTAGAAGCTCTAGAGTTTCCATACCGTTGTGCCCAATGCCTCATAGAAGTTAATTTCCTCAGATAAGTGCTTAGCCACTGCCTTTCCTCACAACTGTCTGGTCCATGTATCGAAAGAAAACCGAGCGAAAAGGAATGCATTTTCCCAAGCAAAGCTGCTCTACGAGTCACTACCTCTATTGTTGTTGGAGGAGACGGAGCCCCCTGCAATTTTTCTTGCAATACATAACGGTCGCCTTCCCACAGAAAATAAGGGGTACCCGTGAGAGTGGGAAAGATCTTGGGTATATGAATCCCCTGCAAACGCAGGAAGTGTTCGGCTTCCAAGATAAACTGAAGGCGTGTTTCACTGGTAAAAATACTTTTCAGAACATAATCACCCTGTAGTGACTTCACAGCCAGGACCAGCGTCCGCCCCGTTTTATGAAGAATTTCGAATTCGTAGAATGCTATCCCATATTGTGCTGAAGCGGTTTGCAGCAACTGGTGAAACATAAAGAATCACCTCGTTATGCTAAAATGGAAGTCCGTTACGAAAAAACGGCCTCTTCCGGATTGGAAGAGGCCGGCTAACTAATTAGTGGTGGTCATCGGAAGAAGAAGAGCTGGAGCTGGAATCACAAGGACAGTGAGTGTCACAAAGTACCCAGTCACCATAGGGTACAAATGTTGACGGATCTGAAATCAGCAGACCGGAATAATAGTAATATGCTTGATTCAAGGCAGCCATCTCTGCAGGTAATGCTGTTAATAATCCACCGCCGTAGCCCGAAAAACCAACCACGCTGGTAATTTCCAGCAATCCGCAGATGGGCTCGCAGCTGTCTTCACAGATTTCAAAATCGCCGAATGCCGTCAACCGGATAACAGAATCAAATAATTCATAGTTATCGAACCTTTTTTCAACGCGCAGGCACGTCATCGGATCAACCTTGAACGAACCGAGATTAATTTCCGTTTCATTTACCTCAAATGTATCTACAGAAGTACTTAATGGTACAGAAGTACTTAATGCTACAGGAGCGTTAGGCGAAGGACATAGGCCGAGGGATATTTGCGCTCTAAGCTTTTTGTGAGTCGGGTTTTTCAGAGTAATGATAAGTTTGTCGTTCGGGACCCAAAGGCCAAGTGGCGCTACATAAATAGGACCTGTAGTTATAGTGACCTGTTTCTGTTCTCTGTGATCGTTTGTCATCTTTGAAGCACTCCTTTTATCATATATTGGATGTATCTAATCATCCTGATATTATTAAATGCTCGGACCAAGAAAATGTAACGGCTGTTATTCTAGTTAATTAACATATTATAAATATTTATATAGTCATATTTATTAAGTTTCCATTCGGAAAATAATTCCTTAATTCCTCCAAAGCACCCCGAACGAGCTTTTTGCAGCAGCTGGTGAAACATAAAGAATCACCTCGTCATGATAAAATGGAAGACCGTTACTCCAGAGAGCCTTACAAGAAAAAACGACCTCTTCCCGGTCGGAAGAGGCCGGCTACCTAAATTAGTGGTCGTCGTCGCTAGATTAAGAGCTAGAATCCGAGTGGGAGTCGGAATCACAAGGACAGTGATTCTCGCAAAATACCCAATTAGCATAGAGTACAATTGTTTGCGGATCTGTAACGGTCACACCCGAGCTTCCGTAATATCCTTGATGCAAGGCAGTTTTCTCTGCAGGTATTGCTGATTGGACTCCGCTATCCCCGTTTTCCGTACCAACTACGCTGGAAATTTCCAGCAATCCGCAGATGGGCTC
>DJUJ01000235.1:0-16125 GCA_002438345.1 Paenibacillus sp. UBA6285 | reverse complement strand
ACGTCATCGGATCAACCTTGAAGGAACCGAGATTAGTTTCAATTTCCATAATTTTGAATGTTTGTACAGAATTATCAGCATGGTTTCCACCTGCTACTAGAGACGAAGCAGGTGGGTTAGGCGAATTACATATGCCGAGGGTCACTTGCGCTTGCAGCTTTTTGTGAGTCGGATTTTTCAGAGTAACGATAAGTTTGTCGTTCGGAAAATCATCGTTAAAGGGCGGTACATAAACAGGACCTGTAGTTAAAGTGACTTGTTTATGATCCTTATGATCCATTTTCATTTTTATAAGCACTCCTTTTAGCATATATTGGATATGTTAATTCATCTGCTACTGATCCTCCTGCGTCCAGATCGGAAAGTGCTCCCTTAATTCCTCCAAAGTATTGCGTACGAGCTTCCTCCTGCACAGTAAAAAATCAATCAACTCAGTCACATCTTCCCGGGAGATTTTCCACTGTCTAGGAAGCCCCTTTACCGCTTCAATGACCGCTTTTTCGCTGACATTTTCGATTAACGATACATAATGACCGAACGGGTCTGGACTGTCAATAAAAGGAACAAACATTTCATATAAGGGACCCCAGAATATCTCCATTCTATTCACATCGTCCATACATTCTTCTGTGTTCCAATCTGGGCCAAAAAAAGCATCCGAGTGATCAATCATTAGAATTTTTCGTTGGTCCGGTATATATAATAGATTGGACTCTGCGATATGCCGATCCCAATTATTGATCCAATGATCAAATACTATCATCCCAGCTGCATGATATAGATTTTTGCATAATGCCAAATTGACATCCTCAAACGAGGTCGTCCCTTGTTCGAAATATAAACTGCCAAGATGCAAGCCTGCAGGGATATCCAAGCTTTTCAAAACGGGGAACATATCCACAAGATCCCGTGTTACCTGGATAATGCGATAGGGTGCAACCGGCAATCCGAGCCATTTTCCTAGACGGTAAGCTATCAGCTCGTTGGCTAATATACCAGAACCGGCACGATTATTTATGAATTTAACAACATAGGTTTGACCGTCCTCACATTTGAACAGATGCGGGAGTGACCATCCATCTTCCATGGGTCTAATGTATTGCACAGCCAGGATGCTCATTGGTCCTCAACCTCTTAATCGTAAGGTCCATACCACTCCCAGCTATTGTGGTCGTCCCTAACGTAGTATTGATACTTGCCATCTTTACTTGCAATGGCTGTCAATTGCTTCGCATCATTCTCTACTAAGATTACTTCGTCATACTGCTCTGTGCCGAATACTTCCGGGCCAAACCAAGGTTGCGTGGGATCGTCGTTGTTTCTCCACCAATGACCAAGGCGCCCCTCCTTCAGCGGGGTAACCACCTCGAAATTACCGTAGCTGCTCTCCAGAAAAGCCGGCATTCCCGTTACACCTTCCGCAAATTGTTCCGATTGGAACCATTCACCGCTATGCTCATCTCTCCAATAATGCACAAGCCCGTAACCGCTTCGACATACCGCTTCAAGATTACCGAATCTGCTCTCAAGCGCTATTAATCCCTTGATCTTTCCGCTTCCAAATGCATAGGGGCCAAACAAGACATCTTTAGTTCTACCTGATTGATTTTCCCTCCAGTAAAGCAACCCTTCTTCCTCTGAGGCGGCAAGCCACTCTATTTTTGCGCCATTATATTTGCTTCTACGGATGAGATAAGGCATTTCGCCGAGATATTCTTCCATAAATCGTTCTTGATGGTCGGGATCTAGCTGGATTTTCCGTTTCATAACCTCCCGGATAAAGCTTCTTGATTCATCCTTAAGGTTCCGATAGACCGGATGAATGAGAGAGCATTCTGGTTGGNNTGCGGTCGATAACGAATGGTTGATGAAACATCCTCCCGGTAAGCATGCAATTTATAGCCCAGCCGTTCAACTATCGTGGCAAAGACAAGCTCATCCACTCCGAAGGCCCTTGTATCGCGGAGGTTACTCTTTAACAATTCATACTGGTCATCATGTAATAAATGAAGGACCAACTTCCTGCTGTATACCTGCCCTACGTTAAAGGACTCCCTATAAGGTTCGTTCCCAAGCAGGGGGAGCCAACGGTTGATTTCCTGCCTAAGTTGTACTAGGCAATAAAAATCATCATCTGGTATTTTCGTATCGACTCCCAAATAATCCTTGTCTTTCATTTCGTTAAGAATGTACTGCTCAAAGCCTTCTCTAGCAAACAAAACATCAGAATCTAGATTGATAAGTACATCGTAGGAATAATTAATGTCCTCGAGCCACTCCATAACTTCAACCATATATATTGCGGTTACCCCGTAATATAATTTTCTGCTGGTCGGGCATACCGGATATCCCAGACCTTTGCATAATTCCGGATCATCTCCTCCGTTATACAAGACGACAGAACTGTTAGGACAGTAACAGCGGATATTGTCTAATAAATCGAAGATAACCTCTCTGCGATTGTGCACTAATATGGCAAAACAGATTTTTTGGCGTGGATGGTCCGTGTACTCAGAATACGTTGAATAGTCCGTATATTCAGTATAATCACTGCTTTCTGTCACATTTAGTCACCTTCCTTATGTTGTGCCCGCTGTTATTGTATTGCTAATCCTGAATTTTGATTGGGTAGTTACATATTTTCCTATTAACTTCAGTGAAAAATATACGTATATCCCAAGCAACCATGTATTTTAGATCATATGGTGAAAAGAAAAGATGTATTGGAAGGGAGGGGGTGATTGTGTCGCTTGCACGAATTGACCAGCTTGTAAGTATTGTGATCCCGTGCTTTAACGCAGAATCTTACATTGAGGACTGTCTCGATCATTTATACGACCAAATCTACCCAAGCACAGAAATCATCGTTGTGGATGATGCATCCACGGACAGTTCTGTCGATCGTATCCAATTGTGGCAGGCCCGCCGGCGATTCCCCCGTTTTACGCTGCTTCAGTTGCCTCGTAATGTAGGATTTTCCGGTTCTCTAACAACGGGACTGTTTATGGCGAACGGAGAATATATCGCATTTCACGATGCGGATGACTACTCTCATCCAGAAAGGATTAGTAAGCAGGTCGAGTTTCTGATGAGCAACCCGCAGATTAGTATGGTCGGCACGAACTATATGGCTTTTGAAGATAGCGACATTCGAAAACAAACCCCATCGAATTGGCTAAGTTATGGCGAGGATATCTTCAGGAGATATGCGATAGGAGATCATTGCGTCTCTAGTCCGACCATTTTGTTTCGAGGCAGTGTATTTGATCGCTTGGGAGGACTTTCCCGGAACATGAATGGAGCCGAAGATTATGAGTTTATTGCAAAGTGCGTTTCTCACGGCATCCGGGTCGAAAACCTGCGAGAGACCCTATACTATTACCGCTCTCATACGGCCCAGCGTTCCCGTGAATTTTATGGATAATAAGGAGCTGATCAGATGAAAAAAAAAGCTGAGGTTCGCAGCAAGAAACCAATCGTTAAGAAACGCATATACAGCGAAAAGCCGCTCGTACAGTACGTCGTGAACGCTCAACCGCCCAAGCAAGTGGTCTTGTTCAATAAAGAAGTAGCGAATCGCAGAATGGAACCGCGATATTCAGTTAGAGACTTGCGCATTTTAATGGTACTGGATCAATTTAATATCGGCGGAACTGAAACGCACGTGCTGACATGCACACGAGAATTACTTAGAAACGGTATTCACGTCGTTGTAGCCGGGAAACGAGGAGAAATGTGTGATGCATTCGCCGCATTAGGCTGTCCCGTATATGAGATTAACTTCGTCACGAACGAACATTTAAGTAATGATGCTGATGAGCAGAAGATTATCTCCCAATTAAAACAAATCATGAATACAGAAGGAATTACGGCCGTCCATATTCATCAAGTCCCTTCCGGTTCTTTCGCTGCAAAAGCCGCAGATCAATTGTGTATCCCTCGTTTATGGACGCTTCACATGTTACTTCCTTTTACAATCGATGAAATCGAGCTGATAAAAAGCAGCGCGGCGGTCATCTGCGTGAGCCCTTCCATAGTGAAACAATTGCCGGTAAAAGATCTGCCGGTCCAATTGATTCCTAACGGAATTGATACCGTGCAGTTCAATTACCGCTCGCTTATTCAGAGTGATTTACGCGAAGAACTGGGAATTCCAAAAGGCGCACCTGTTATTATGTACACCGGCAGATTATCTTGGGAAAAAGCGGATATTTGCAGAGACGTCATAGAAGCATGCAGACAGTTAAAGGCCGCACACTACCCTAACCTAAATATTCTCGTGACTGGTGAAGGGCGGCATAGTGAGAATATTAAATCGCTAGTTGATGTGATTCACAAAGAGATGAAGGGCAAATTCATTCATTTGCTGGGGAATACTCTCAATATGTCTTCCTATTATTCCATCAGCGATGTCTTTGTTGGCACCGGGAGAGCTGCCCTTGAGGCTCTGGCCTGCTGTCGTCCTGTGGTCGCTGTTGGTGTGAAAGGTTTTGTCGGGCTGGTTCACCCAGGAAATTACCGATCAGCATGGGAGACATGGTTCGGTGACCATCATGCCGATGAAATCTGGACAGTAGAGAAGCTAAAAGCAGATATAAAGCGAGCAATGGATATGCCGGTTCAAGAAATGATGGAAACAGGTTGGGTAAACCGAAATCTGGTGAAGGAACAATTCAACTTCACCCGTACTACAGACATGTTGATGAACGTATATGCAAACATTCTAAATGACCGTTATGCCTCCTATGAGGTGGAGTGATGTCATCCAAATCGGCAGCAGATAAGCTCATGGTAGTCGCTCATCCTGACGATGAAAGCATATTTGGAGGTGGAGCTTTATTAGAGGATNNTCATTTGCCTGACGAACTGTAGCAACGAGACTCGTTCACGGGAATTCCGAACAGCGATGAAGTTCGTTGACGCCGGGTACGAAATATGGGACTTCCCAGACGAATATGAAGGAGATTTTGATGAAGAACAAGTGAAAGACGCTTTAAGAAACCTACTGGATACTGGCCATTTCCATAAAGTTGTCACTCATAATCTGCACGGGGAATACGGGCATAGTCAGCATAAGTCGCTATCCCGTATTTTGCACAGCATGAATATAGATTGTTTAAATGTATTCGATACAGCAAATGATCCGCTTCCATTTCATATATTGCAAATGAAACTCAAATTATTGCAGCACTATAAAAGCCAAATGTATGTCATTGAACAATTGATGCCCTTCATAGTGAACGAGAGGTTAATTCAGGCTGACCCGTGGGAATCTTAAGCTCCCATACACGATTATCAAGCAGAGGTGATTTACGGTGATCATTGTTCAGATCGCTCCTGACATCATTCCTCTTCCAGGCAGTGGAGGTCTCGAAAGAATCGTATACAATTTATCAGATGCGCTTGTGGATATGGGACACGAGGTCTATGTATATGCTCTCGCAGGGAGCCGAAGCCGTGCTGTCGTCATTCCGTATGGACATCGGTATAAGAATGGCAGCATCAAGGATTTCGTTCTTGATACGATTCCCGACAATACCGATATCATACACGACCATACACATGATCTCCTGTTTGGAAAGGAAGACCTGCACATTCCAACGATCTCAACGATTCACACGGAATGGTCGCTAGATGTCCCAGTAAAGCATCCAGTATATGTGAGTAGAACGAAGCTTAAACAGTCTCCACACCGGTATAAAGGATATTATGTACACAATGGAATCGACCTTGACGAGTATAAATATAGTGCGTACAAAAAAGATTATGTGCTGTTCCTAGGACGGATTGATTGGGAAAAAGGCGTGCATACTGCCATTGATATAGCCGAAATGACAGGCATAAGAACGATAATAGCTGGTCCCGCCTGGGACGGAGATCTGTTTAAGCAGATCCTTCCACGAATTAAAAACAGTCCTAACATCGAATATGTCAATGAAGTTCATGGGAAAGCAAAACAAGATTTACTGCGGCATGCCAAATGGCTCATGTTTCCAACTGCTTGCGAAGAGCAATTTGGACTCGTGATGATCGAAGCGATGGCCTGTGGAACGCCTGTCGCCGCATTCCCAAGAGGTGCAGTGCCGGAAGTATTGTCTGGGTTTCCACAATTCTTGTGTAAAAGCGCGGAGGCTATGGCAGAGATGATTATGGGCAATGCATCAGTACATCCTGAACAGCTTCGTCAATATGTCGCTAGTCGATTTACGAAAGAGAAGATGGCTGAACGTTACTTAAAAATCTACGAGAAGGTGATTAAGGGGCGATAGTACCATCCGGTTCCTGCGTACAGATCCTAGAATCAAATGCTGCTTCTCCTGAATAGCCCAGGAAGTAGATGAAGAGGCGTGAGTTCGGCCGACCACGCTCTCGATGGCTTTAATCAGCCAATTGTCCCGATGGAGATTAAATCCTCCATATCCTCACCAGTGTTATCGAATTTTTTGAGGTTGTGGACACGATACGATGTCATTTCCATGCTAAAGACTTTTCTTGAATGGGTTATCGTCAATACAAGTTTAAACAGCCAGTCACCGGAAGTCTGTCGGTGACTGGCTGTTTGACGTTTACAGAGAGGACAGGAAGGCAGTTTGGACAGTCTATCCTTGTACGAAATACGCACAGGACAACACTGTCTGTTTCATAATCCTTATCATCCCTTTCCGCTTTCTGACCGGCTTCAAAGTGTATGCGGATTCGGCAACCTCGCCAATCCTCTGGAATACTAAGAGTATATTCATACCACCCGGCTCTCCGATAATCCTCCAGACCTTCCTGCACATTCCATGTATGCGGAACAGAAACGTTCATCGGAGAGGGCAAGCCTGTGGCTTGCCACTCCTCTTGGTCTTCCTAATTCGTCGTACTACCGCTTAATCGTCTATGAACCATAGCCCCTTGATGATTAGGTTCCATTTCCAGAGCTAATTCAAGTTCAGTTCTCGCTTCATCGTCACGGCCGAGACCCAGAAGTCCAAGACCTCTCATATACCGGCAATGGATTACATTTCGCCGGTTCAGATCATCCTCAAACACAAGGAAGTCCGGCAGAGATACGGCAAAGTAATCAATTTTGATATCGTCAAAAATATGTTTTTCCGCATAATCAATCAGTTTATTGAAGCGGCGCTTGGCCTCCTTCTCATTATGGAGTTTCAACCAGGACAGCCCTTGGTAGAAGATCATTTCCGGCGGTTGATCATTGTAGTACATCGCACTTGTAGGTTCAGCCAGCCCCTGAGAAGCAATAGTGTAACTGGAAATGGCTTCTTGTTCCCGCTTAAGACCTTCGTATGCCATACCGAGATAATAATAGATATTATTCTCCTGAGCTCCTTCCAGCTTTCCTTCACCCAGATTTAGCGGATAGACCAGCGCTTGTTGTAAATGCTCAGCAGCTACTTCATATTGACCATCTTGCAGTGCTTTCTTGCCAAGCTCGGTATGAGCAAACTTATATTGTCCTGTTACCTTACCCTCTCCACCTTCCCAAGGATGGAAATTACGCAGAGACAGGGCAGTTATAGCCTCTTGATAGCGTTCAAGATTGTTCAGCAAGGTTACATATTCAACATAAAGATCGTCTCTCTTCTCAACCAGTCCTCGTCTTTGCTCAAGGATATGAAGGCGTTCCTCCGTTGACCAAGCGAGCTTCTTGCGCAGTTGATCCAGTTCAAATAAAATACGTACATCTTCCGGTGCACAGGCAAATGCCTGCTCCAGCGAGGCTAGTGCCGCTTGCGGATTATTCTGCTTGTTGTAATAGGCCAGCCCCAAATTGCGGTGTACCGTCGGATAGTCATCCCGCAGCTCACGAGACCGCTCCCAACTCGCAATCGCATCAATCGGCCGTTTCTTATCATAATAGAAATTCCCTAGATAGTAATGAGCTTTGTCGTCTTCCGAATTAGATTGAACTGCTCTTTCTAGCAGCTCAAGTTCAAACAGGGTATTCGGGAAACAATAGGTTGGATCAGCCAATTGTCCCTTATGACACGCTTCCTGAGCTAGCTTAAATTGTCCTGTACGTTTATATAATTCTCCCAGTGCATAATGCAGCATCGGATAGACAGAATCCTTCTGGTTTACTACTCTTTCCCCTACGGCAATGGCTTCTTCAAAGAGACCGCAGTTCATATAATCCTCAATTAAATTGAGATAGTTGTGAGCATCATTTCTCATCAGTTGATGCAAATCAGACAATACTTCATCCGCTACAGCGTTATCTTCCAAGGCTGCATGGGCCAGCGCCAGTTCATTATAGGCTCCGAAATCAGCGATATCCATTTCAAGAGTTTCAAGTGCAAAGGTCTTGGCNNTTTGCCGGCAAACCCAAGCTTACGCAGCAGTGCAGTTTTGAGATTACGTGCTTTGTAATTGCGTGAATTGCGGATGAGGGAGCGCTCAACCTGCTCCAGCGCCTCGGCGTATTGGCCTTTCAGACAGGCAATTTGTGCGAGAGAGAAGTACCCTGCATCTTGCCAAGCAGCAGACCATACTGATTTATGAAAAGCAGCAAAAGCTTCCTCTAAGCGGCTTTGTCCACGCAGCGATACTCCCAGCTGGTAATAGGCCTCACTGTCATAAGGGTTGGGATTCCGCCAGGTCAAACGCTCGATCGCTTTGCGGAAATAGTTCTCGCTATCTTTATATAATCCACGGCGAAGCAGCAAGGTTCCATAAGCCACATTAAGCCGAATATCGCCACTGTCCCGCTTCAATCCTTCCAAATAGTAGGCTTCGGGCTCAAACGTAGCATGCCGATATTGCTCAAGATGCAGGCCAGCTAGATATAGTTCCTCCGTCGAACGCAGCTCTTCCGGCTCTGCCAGTGGTTTGGCGGCATCAGGAACCCGCTCAATATCCGGCCGTTTCGGTTGATAGGAGATCAACAGCCTGCCTTCAGCATTTCGAACAGACAGTTTCAAATCATACTCCTGCTCTCCGCTGTTCAGCGTTACAGTAGACAGGAAGGAATCCACTGGGGACAAGGTTACAGTTTCCTTTATATAACAGCTTGTCGCTCCACTCAGTTCCACGACCGCATGTTCAAGTATCGAAGTCGTATACACCTTAATCACCGCCTGCCCCGCCTCAGCATCAACCTCCAGATTGACGGCTGCCTCAATGGAAGCATTTTTTACGACACCGATGTTTTTGTAAGGCATGAAGTATTGACTGAAGGTCTTTTCCTCGTAAGGCTGTAGCCATGTGAAGTCGGGCTGATTGTCGGTGTACACTCCCGTCATCAATTCAATGTATGGTCCATCTTCATCCGTCAATTGACGGTCCCACGCCTGGCCAAACTCCCCGTTTCCCCAGGTCCATTGTTTTTTACCGGGAGAGATATGATGATTCGCCACATGCAGCAATCCGGCCTCCACCCCATGATCATATCCGCCAACAAAATTGTAATCCGATTTATAGGCCATGTACGAAGTCGGAACAGGAATGTTCTTATACCGGGAAATATCCACACCTTCAGAATAATCCTGTTTATAATAGATTCCGTTAGCTATCGGAAAACGTGAGACGTCTCTTTTGCCATGATCAAATACGGCCGTCACGTCTGGCGGAAACACGGATTGAGTATGGTCATTAACCGCTACGGCCGGATTAGCCCACCACAGAAAAGTCTGCGGCTCAGGTGTCCGATTGTATAACTGAGCGTTTATTTCCAGATACGCCTTGCCAGGATAGAGCTTGAATGCAGCAGTTACTTTCGTGCCGTACATCCGGTCAATCTCGCTCACCCAGACTGTAGCGCTTCCATTTTCTGTTTCTTCGTATCTGTATTCGACTGGACCGAACGTATTCGGCCGGTGATGCTGCGGCCAGTTAAATTCAATTCCTCCGGATATCCAAGGTCCTGCAAGGCCGACCAGTGCAGGCTTAATCACGCGGTTATAGTAGACGAAATCGTAATTGTTTGTCTTGTCGAGCGCGCGATAGATTCTCCCCCCAATTTCCGGCATGATCTCAATACGGATATATTCGTTTTCCAGAATGACCAATTTGTAATTTTTATCATTCTTCACATCCGAGATGCTCTCTATCACCGGATGTGGATACACGCGTCCCGTGCTTCCCTGATACACTCTTTTCTCTAAAAACATAGGATTGGGGTCAGCTTCACCCGCCTCATATGTAGGAATCAACACATTCGTTTCCCATACCTGTACTTGACCAGATCCAGTTGGATTGACCTCCGGCTTATGCTCTATAGCTTCATGCTTCATGTTTGAACTGCCTCCCTTGTCTTGATAGTTATACTTTATCCTCTGGCAAGGGAGGTTCCAATTGACGAAATGCGGGAAGTGATGGATTATATTCTTATTCTGATTAATAATTATGGGGGAACTGGAATGAGTCATGAAAATATTCGTAAGCCTGAAGGGTTTGTAGAGGAGAAGTTATATGTGCTTCCAGAATATTGGATGAGAGAACTAGAGCAGGAGGAACTGACTTCTTCATTATTTATTACGGATATTGGCTATTTCCCTAACGCTCAATATCATTTCAGGGAACGTCAAGAAGGCAGTCCGTCTCATATTTTCATCTTTTGCGAAGCTGGAGAGGGCTGGATCGAGCTGAACCATGGAGAGAAAATGATACTGCAGCAGGGAGACATGATGATTATCCCTCCCGAAACCGCACACCGATATGGAGCGATGGAGGAGAGACCATGGAGCATCTATTGGTTTCATTTCAAAGGCGGGCATGCTCATAGATTAGTTAAGCTGTTCGGTCTGTCTAACGCACCGCTCGCTTTATCACCCAGCGGCAAGGCTCGTTTAATTGAATGGTTCGTGCCTGCATTTGAAATGCTAGCCGAGCGGACATATACCCTGACGACCCATGTACATGTTGCCCAGACCGCAAGACAACTTCTCTCCGGAATTGGATTAAATGCGGGGAAATCGTCACAAGAAAAGAAACGTGAAACGTATTTAGAGCAGGCTATTCAATATATGAATGGACATATGAGCGGCTCCATTTCTCTTACTGAACTCGCTAAGCATGTTGGGGTATCGAAACAGCATCTAATCTATTTATTCAATTCCGAAACAGGAGTCTCCCCAATCGAGTATTTCTTGCGGCTCAAAATTCAGCGGGCAGGTCATCTTCTTGATCTTACCGAACTCAGCATTAAAGAAGTCAGTTCTGCAGTGGGCATTAGTGATCCCTATTATTTCTCCCGGCTTTTTAAGAAGATTTCGGGATTCTCCCCCTCAAGTTACCGAAAAATCCCGAAAGGCTAAACTTCTCACGAACTAATAGTCTGTGTTTGACAGCGGGAAATTCCCTGGCCCAATGAAAGGCAGATGCTCCAGCTAAACGCTTCTCCAGGTTCCAGCTTCAGGGCACTGCCATTGCTTTCAGCTCTGGCCAAGCTATCATAATATCCAATTCCCGGCTCTAACGCTACGGCAACGTGATTGCCTAACAAGCCACTGTCTATCCATACTCCAAATTGGGGAACCCCAGTCCCTACAGCTGATACTGTGACATAATTCCCCGTCTCTTCCCCATACAATCCTGACCAATTTACCCCGGCCGGCTCCCGGTAATAGAATTTTAATCCGTCCCCTTTCTGCAGGGGAGACAGCTTGTTGAATAATGAACTTTGGTACTCCACTCCTTCTTCTAAGGACTGACCGCCATATACACATACCATTTTCTCCATCTTGGATGGCAGCAATATCGCCGTTTCCTCAGTAACAGCGAATAAAGGATGCATTGCCCATAAGAAGGAGAATGCGGAGACTCCCGTGTTCAGCACATTATAATGCAGATTCAACTCCGAGCCCTGTCCTAGTTCAAGTCTTCTGGTTAGCAGATAAGGAAGCTGTACTCCCTTCACGCTACAGGATAATCCGTGATCATCCGTCTCAGACTCCCAAGGCAATGCCCATACCTCTCCATGATCAGGAAGGTGGACATCCGCCTGGTATGCCGTACCGCTTGGGTTAATAGTGGGAAAACATTCATCCCAGCCGCACAACGCCGCTTTCGTGAAATCGGAGCCATATTCGGTAGCCTCTAGGGTCGTATCTGTTGAACTTAGGAGCCATTCTTTACCGCTCGGTTTATAGAACAGAGAGACTAGTTTAGCACCAAGCGAAGGTACCACCTCTACTCGTAATCTATCATTCTCCAGAACAATAGACGCCAGTCCTTTGTATACGGAACTTATTATAGTTGCGTGTGAATCACTGTCATAATTCATATAAGACTCAACTCCTTAAAAATGAAATAGTGTTAGTTCCATTTTTGTTGTCTATACTTCGCAGGCGACGGCCCGCAACCTTGAACAACGCGATCATAAAAAGCTGGATATGTAATTGTTCTCTCCCGTACTGCTATACACTCTATATCGAATACAACAACCACCATTTTCAGAAAAAAACTCGGCGAACTGCACAAGGAATGTACTTAAACGGAAACGTGGCGCTACAAGAATAGGCCAGTAGCCATGATGGACCATTCCGCCATGTGAAAAAGCTTCCTAGGGATTACGAACTCCATATCCATCTGTTCGACTCAACAGCCATCGTACCTCCAAATACAAATTCCCTTGATTTAAGTCAATGAACCGTGATAACCCTCCGATTACAATGAGATTAACACAGAACCTAGGGGGTTATTGGATGGTTACCACAGGAATACAACGAACGGATCAGCGAACACCTGCTCTGATTGCGAGCATATCGCTTATCATCATGACACTTGCTTCATTTTTTTCGTATGGCTATGTCCATGCAAGCCTTGTGGTGCAAGGAGATGCCAGCGCCACATTTCATAATCTCATGTCATCAAGCACGCTTTTCAAAGCTGAAATCTTGGGCTGGGTCATCATCCTGGTTAGTGACATCGTGGTCGCGTGGGCATTCTATATATTCCTGAAGCCAATGAATAACGGCCTTTCGTTGCTCGGTGCGTGGTTCCGTCTTACCTATGCGGCTATATTAGGAATAGCCATATTGAATTTACTATTTGTGTGGCTGCTCGCGAACAGTGCTGACCCTTTATCGATATCCGATCAGCTTCAAGCACAAGTCATGCTGTATTTAGATGCTTTTGAATCCATGTGGTCGATTGGTTTAATTGTTTTTGGCGGGCACTTACTCATTGTGGGCTATGTGGCTGTCAAATCAAACGGCATACCTAAAATCATTAGTATCTTATTGGTGATTGCTGGTGTAGGCTATATGCTCATACACCTATGTAACGCGTTTCTCCCACAATTCGATGGGGTCATTACCGTACTTAAATTTATATTTACTGTGCCAATGATTGTAGGAGAATTGGGCTTTGGGTTATGGCTGCTGTTCAAAGGCGGGAAGGCCCCTATAACGGCCTAAACATCTGCCTCATGATTGTCTGTATGGACTCGCTTCTTGATTCTGCTTAATGACTCAGGGGTAATGCCGAGATAACTTGCCAATTGATGTTGAGGCACGCGATCGATTAAATGGGGTCGGTTCGTTAATAGAGACTTGAAGCGTTCTTCAGGTGTAGAAGCGATAAATGCAGCATATTCATCTTGTACTTGACCGAACTTTTCCTCGATCATCTTGCGTGTCATGGACTCCAATTGACCGTATTTGTTATACATGTCCTCTTCGATCGCTAGATCGCCAACGACCAATACTGAGTCTTCAAGACACGTAAAGGTGTACTCGGATGACTTATCTTGTTTATGAGAATTAAAGATCGAGATGGCTTGCTCCTCTGTGTAAAAATTGGATGTGGCCTCTTTTCCCGCTTCATTAATCGAATACTGCCTTACGCATCCCTTTAACACGAAATAACATTTCGTAGGAACATCTCCTTGTCTAAGGAGAACTGTTCCTTTTTTATATTCTTGAACCAGTATTTCTTCAACGATTGCCTGTTGTTCTTCTTCGTTAAGTGTTGTAAATCTGGCTAAATACTTCAATAATATGTTTTTCATTTTGCTTTCCTTCCCGTACTCTTTCATGAAATGGTAAACCGTTGTTAGGGTCAGATGGAATGCATCGCATGTGATCAACTTACCTTACATTATATATTTAAGAACTAAAATATACATCATTATACAGACAAATCACTCATGTCAGATGCTGAGGTTGTTGGGGGAGGTGGCGTTATCTAGCCCAAGATCAGGTCTCCCCCTTAACCCTACGCGCACATCTGTATATCGTTAACAACAACGCCTTTTGACTTAGCGACGATCCTGGCAACAAAGCCAGCCTTCGTAGTGAGCGAGGACCTCCCTTACTTCCCGGGATTGATCCGGAGCACGGATGTGATCTGATTGAATTCCATGGAGGTATTACCCTCTGTTAACCCCAACTGTTCTGCAGTCTTCGGGGTAACTTGGATGAACGGATCGATGAATATGTCTTTTCCGCGTAAGATTAGGAGGGATTTATTCTTTGAGCCGTGCTTCAACAGAAGCCGCTCACCAATGATCCCGAGAGTAACACGACCAATGGCGGACACATAGATCTGGTCATCTCGAATGGTAATGACGGTAGGCTCAGGTGCTTCTCGATCCTCAACCACTTGTGTGCCAACCGCCAGGAAAAGTCTCGCTCTTGTAACCGGCTTTCGGAAAAAGCGCATCACTTTGGTTGCCGTATCAAACTCCACACGGTAGCGCCGTTCGTTCCTTAGGTTAAGCTGCTGTGCAACATTGCGTCCCACATCTATAGAGTGTTCGATACATTCCCCACCCTCCTCCTGCGTTAGATTAACTCTGGTGGTCATATTTCTCCTCCTCAATGTTACGGGTCCAGAAGTAATAAATCTTAATGGAGTGAGTGGAGCGCCGCCACAATTGACTAGCAGACTTACGTTATTGGTTACTCTGCGGATTACATTAACGTCTAATATACCCTTCAGAATCATATCGCGATCACATCCTTGTCATTAGATCTGAATTAATATATGAGAGGAAACATGTCTAGGTATGGGCTTCGCCCTTAGCCCTACATGTCTGCGAAAAATCCTCCACAACGCTTAACCGCCCAAATTTCATTGTTTATAACAAAAGACAAAGCAAAAAGGCCTTCAATCCCATGGAATTCAGGACGATGGCCGTTTAACTTATTTTATTTTTTTGTACTGTCTACATGACGGATTTCGTTTCTCCGTTTAGCCCAAGCGACTGCTGCAAAAAAACTGCACAAACCCGCCGTTATACACATCGGCTTCCAACAGCCATAAGGCGGCAATCTCTTGTTCCTGCGGGGTCAAGGTGTTCCAGTCCGAAGCATTCTTTTTCTGCACAAAGGCCTCGGCATAATCGAACCATATATCACAGATATCGGTCTTACTCAAATTGTACTCCCCCTTTATGTTGAAGCCTTTCTAAATCAGAACTAGATATATTTGCACAAAAAGCACAAATTACATTAATCTTATACTAATACATAATCATTCAGTAGATGACAAAAGGAGGAATGACGGGATGAATTGGGAATCGGTATTCGAAGTGTGTTATAGGAAGCATCCCGGATTAACGCAACAAGAATTGGAACACGTTGTGAACCATTGGAACAAACCTCTATCCGAGCAGGAAATCGCGGAGATTTCGGGGAGGCAGCGCAATCCCTTCCCGGAATCGAATCCTCTGCATGGGTTATACCAGCCGTTTGATCCGGCGAAATGGTCCATTCCGAACAAGCGCCTACCCACCGCATATCTCGATTTTCTTCGTTATTCCAATGGCGGCGAATTTGGGAACGGGGAGCGGTATTTTCAGTTTTTCGGCGCTGATGAGTTAAGAGCCATGCTGCTGGCCTATGAATTTCCCGAATACATGCCGGGTGCGGTACCCTTTGCCATGGATGGCTGCGGGCATCATTATGCTTGGGACATGCGCAGGGACCGAGAAGACTACGAATATCCCATTGTCGTGTCCCACTCGGGAAACTTAGGTTACGAGGACGCCTTACAAATTGCGGAAACGTTCATGGAGCTATGCCAGGGAACGATATCGGCGGAAGATCTGCTTTACGGATAAGGAAGGCACGGTGCGCAGCATGACCATCCGATTTGGTGTTAATACACGATTAGCCGACCGTCAGGCCACTGCCCTTCCCAACCACACGGAAGATGGCCGGATTCATAAACCTT
>DJUJ01000095.1:70096-99529 GCA_002438345.1 Paenibacillus sp. UBA6285 | reverse complement strand
CGATTGACTCTTCTCTTTTCACAATATCGATAAAGGTATTTGAAATCCTACAGATATATAGCATTTTGTAATTAGAATGCTCCTTCCTATGAATACTTCCATGAATTCATCATTATATTCAGATTCTCAAAAAAATAAGCGATCTCTTCCACAGTCAGCATGACAAGCAATGATACTGGTGATTTTGTAAGCGGTTTCAGTTTGTTCGACTCAAAGGAGGTGATGCTGATCGATGGCAATTACACAAAAGATCAATTAAGAGCAATTGGCAAGGAATAGATTGAACTCGAAGGAGGATAAAAATGTCACTGTCAAAGGTAATTAAAAACTTAGCCATTGTGGTAGTCTCTGCACAGCTGAGTAGCATTACAATTCCTGCATTTTCAGGAATTGCGGATGCTGCAGCTAATGATGGAATCATTGAATCAAATATAATGTCAGTTCAATTAGATCGGAATTTTCCAAGAGTGGTGAAATATGAGTTAAATAACAAGGTGTTGCATGGTTCAGAAGATGCATTAAACATAGTAAGAATTAACGGAACAGACTATGTACCGAAAGTAGAGTACACAGAAGAGGCAGACAAAGCCTACTATGTGCTAACTGTTGATGAGCTGAATGTAGTCATTAAGCTAACAATGAAAGTAGTGAAAAATTCACTTGATTTCGAAGTAACAAAGGTGGAAGAAAATGGTACAGGAAGAATACATACCATTGAAATTCCGAACCATAGCTTGGTATCAGTAAGAAGTACAGAAGCGGGTGCTAAATTTGCCGGTTCCAGAATGGAAAACGCTGTTTATAAAAAAGGTGATGTGTATCAAGATGTATCAGGTACTCCTACGGTAGATAGTTCACCAAAAAATTATATGTACGCGTTCATTAACAATGATCAACTGGCAGCAGGTGTATGGTCAAATGCATATGGTGATACAAATGCCGATGGAGATAATGACAATCACCGGATTGTGAAACAGACGACCAAGAAAACGGATTACTCCCGTACAGCTTTGTGGAGTGCTTCATGGGTATATCGTGGAAATAATATGCCAGAAAACATAACGGAACCTTTACCACATAGTAAGGTCGTTATCACAGCGGATGCAAATGCGGATGCTAAAATGGATTGGCAGGATGCAGCTGTTGCATTCCGAGATATCATGAACAATCCTGTAGGCAGCGATCGAATGTCTGAACTTGTTGTTCACCGTATACCGATGAACTTTGGCAGCCAGGCAACCAACCCATTCTTAAAGACTTTAGATGAAACAAAGAAAATATATCTATCAACTGATGGGCTTGGACAGTGGGTGGAATTAAAGGGTTACCAAGCAGAAGGGCATGACTCCGCACATCCGGATTACGGCGGACATATAGGTGTACGTCAGGGCGGACAGAAGGATATGGATACGCTTGTAAGAGAAGCGCAGAACTATAATGCTTTTATGGGTGTACACATTAGTGGTACAGGTGCACACCCGGAAGCAAAGGCATTTGATGATCAATTAGTAAATATCAATAAAGGCGGTTGGGACTGGCTTGATCCATCCTATGACTTTGATGACCCAACATACCGTAGAGAAGTTTATTCTGGCAACAGACTGAACCGTTTACAGATGTTAAAGGACGATGCGCCAACACTTGATTTTATTTATGCGGATGCATGGTATGAGCAGGGCTTTAACGGAAGAAGATTTGCAAGAGAAGTGAATTCTTTTGGCTGGACGCTTACGACGGAGTTTCCAAATGTATTAGAAGATGATGCCGTTTGGAATCACTGGTCAGTTGACTATGATTACGGCGGTAAGAGCATCAAGGGCTATAGCAGTGATATCGCTAGATTTGTGCGAAATCACCAGAAAGATACGTGGATCGCTCGCCATCCAATCCTAGGCGGTACGGAGGCAAATGATGCGGAAGGATGGCAGGGTAGAGTAGATTATGATGAAATGATTGATATTGTATTCAAAACAAATCTGCCAACGAAATATCTGCAAAGCTTCCCGATGACGAAGTACGATGTAAACAACAATGTGGGAAGAGTCGAATTTGAAGGAAATGTCATTGCTGAAAGAAAAAATGACGGAAAAAGAACCTTCACGAAAGATGCTAAAAAGCTTCTTGAAGAAGATGTGAGAATTCAAAAAGGAACAAGTGACGGTAATGTTTATGATGATGTAAAATTCAATAACCTCAAATACTTGTTGCCGTGGTCGCCAAATGCTGATAAGACAGATAGTGAATTGGCTAAAGTTGAAGAGAAACTGTACCACTACAATGAAGGTGGCGGATCAACGACTTGGGAGCTTCCAAATAGCTGGAACGATGTATCAACAGTGAAGTTATATACATTAACTGATACGGGTAAGCAAGAAGCAAAAGAATTAAGCGTAGTTGATGGCAAAATTACGATTGAGGCTAAAGCAAAACAGGCTTACGTTGTATACAAAGGTGATGTGTCTGTAACTGCTAAAGATATGAATTGGGGATTTGCGATGCCTGCAAAGGACCCAAGCTTCAACAGCGGAACATTAGACAACTGGTCGATTATCAAAGGTGGAGACAGTGCTGCAACCGTAGAACGTAACCATCGTGGACAATATGAATTAGTCGTCAAAGAAAATACGGAAGAGACTGTATTAGAGACGGAGTTATCAGGATTGAACCCTGGAACCTACTCGGCTTCCATATATGTTCAGGTAGGAAATACGCCAAACAGTACAAATGCAACTGATCCAAACACGGCAGGAAATGCAAAACGTAGAACGACGATTGGCGTGAAAGATTTTGGCGGAGCAGACATCACGAACTATACGGAAAGTTCACCGCTGCAAAACTACATTTCAGCTGACTCCAAGCACAGCACCAATATGCAACGAATGAGAGTCGTGTTTGATGTTGCAGCAGGACAGGATACAGCTACATTGTACTTGAAGGTAGCTGGAGGAACAGCAATTGTAACCTTTGACGATGTTCGCTGCGTACCTACCAAGCGAGTTGTACCGCAATCTCCAGAGATAGTCGTAGCAGAAGATTTTGAGCATGTGGACCAAGGGTTGACTCCATTTGTCATAGCAGATGCTGACGGAGTAAGTGATCCACGTACTCACTTATCAGAATTACACGCTCCATACACCCAGAAAGGTTGGAATGGAAAAGAAGTTGATGACGTATTAAATGGAGGATGGTCCATTAAGTCACATAAAACAGGTAGCGGTCTGATCATGAGAACATTACCGCAGACTCTACGATTTGATAAAGGAACAACTTACGAAGTATCTTTCAAATATGAAAGTCAGTTCGATAAGAAGATTAATTTCGTTGTTGGTAACGGTACTAAGGAAGTGATGAATGTACCAATGCCACAGGTAACTGTTCCTACACCGTTTACGGTTAAATTCACAGCAAGCACAGAAGATTTCTGGATTGGAACAAGGATTACTACTGGGAGTTCAGCAGGAGACTTTATCCTTGATGATCTAGTGGTTAAAGAAGCAAAGGATGCTACGATTGAACCACCACAAATTACACCTGTTGATTTATCAGTTATACCTGTAGATGGTATCACTGCAAGTGCAACGGGTTATCAACCAAGTGATGCACCAGAAAATGTTCTTGATGGAAACACAGGTTCATTGTGGCACACAGCTTGGGATGGAAGTGATGAATTACCACAATCCATTACGCTTGATTTAGGTAAAGTTTACAGTGTAAACAGAGTAGATGTAACGCCAAGACAAAGCCAGAAAAATGGAGTGATAACGAAATATGAGTTATATACAAGTGCCGATGGAGTGAACTTTGAGAAGGTAGCGGAAGGTAATTGGGAGGTTAATGTAGATACAAAGTCTATAAATATTAATAATCCTAAGCCAATAACTCATGTTAAGTTAACAGCGTTAGAAGGAATTAATGGTTGGGCGAGTGTAGCTGAAATGCGAGTTGCTCAAGAAGCTCCATCCATAACTGGACCAAATACCGTTACAGTTAGTACAGCAGTCGGTATGCATCCGGAAATGCCTGCAACTGTAAAGGCAACACTGAGCAATGGCACAGAAATGGATTTGCCAGTGCAATGGCCAGCCATTACCCCTTCAGAATATGCTGAAGAAAGAGAATTTGAAGTAATAGGACATATTAATGGCGTTGAAGCTGCAGCGATTACAGCTGCTGTAACCGTAACAGCGAGTGGGGCAGTAGATATCGTAGATGCAAAAGTGATGACGGTTTACACGACAGTAGGAACTGCACCTATGATGCCAGCAATGGCTAAGATGGTAACCTCAACTGGTACAGTTGCAAATGTACCTGTAACTTGGAGTGAAATAGCTGAAGGTAGCTACCAGAATGTTGGATCATTCAAAGTAGAGGGTATAGTAGAAGGTACTGATATCAAAGCACAGGCTATTGTTATAGTTACGGAGCGCCAAGCTACAATTAGTGAAATTCCTAAAATGAAAATGAGCACATTTATTGGTGTGAAACCGCTTTTACCAAGCATGATCGAAGTAACGATGAGTGATAATTCAAAGCGTTTTGTAGCTGTGACGTGGGATCTTATTACGGATGAGCAGATTAACAAAGAAGGTCAATTTACTGTAAATGGTACGATAGAAGGTACAAACATGAAAGCTGTTGCAGAAATTACAGTAAAAGAAGATCCGAACATTGCATTAAGGAAACCTGCAACTGCAAGCAGTCAGCAGTCAGGTAATACAGCAGCTATGGGTAATGATGGTCAAATATCGACTCGTTGGAGCGTAAGCAATCCAAACACTGAACACTGGTGGAAGGTTGATCTGGGAGCACAGTACGATGTTACGGGTTCAAAGATGACTTGGGAATCCGCTTCAGGTACGATGAAGTACAGAATAGAAGTCTCTTCTGATGGAGAAACCTGGAACGAAACGGTGAATAAGTGGGATACTCCAGTTACTCAAAGTGTTACAGAAGATACTTGGTCAGCTAATCATGTTAAATTTATCAAAGTGACGGCTTTGGGTATTGACCCTGCATGGGCAGGTTTCCGTGAGTTTGAAGCTTATGGTGCTAAATCAACTGTAGATCCAGGTCAAGAATATACCGTTGAAGTTGTAAATGGTGAAGGCAGCGGAAATTATGCTCAAGGAGCCACCGTTACATTAGCAGCCTATGGAGCACCAGAAGGCCAACAATTTGACAAATGGATGACGGATAACATTAGTGTTGTATTCGAAGATGCAAGAGCACAATCTACTACATTTGTAATGCCTGGTGAAGCCGTTAAAGTAACAGCAACTTATAAGGATGTAACACCAGGAGACAAAACTGCACCAACATGGTCAGAAGATAAAGCATTAACGACTTCAAATGTTGGCAGAAATAGCCTTACACTTTCATGGAAAGCAGCAGCGGATGATACGGGTGTAACAAGCTATAAGGTTTACAAGAATGAAAGCGAACTAGTTACATTAGCAGGTGATATCACTAGCTATACAGTCAGTGGCCTGTCGTCTGACACGAGGTATAACTTTAAAGTTGAAGCAGGCGATGCAGCAGGAAACTGGAGCGTGAATGGTCCGAGTGTAACGGTGACGACTAGCTCTTCGGATGGTGGCTGGACACCATCACCAAGTCCAACACCAAGTCCAAGCCCTACACCTACACCAAAACCAGAAGGTGATAATAAGCCAACGAAACCAGCAGATTCAGTACAACCAACTAAGCCTGAAACTCCAAAAGTAAAGCTTACTGATCTTGCGGATCATTGGGCTAAGGCTTCCATTGAAAAATCTGTTGAACTTGGTTTTGTAACTGGCTATGAAGACGGGACTTTCCGTCCGAATGGTACTGTAACACGTGGTGAGTTTTCAACGATGTTAGCAAGAGCGCTGAAATTGGAACTTGGCGATACTGAGTTTAGTTTTGCTGATCAAAAGCAAACCCCAGTATGGTCTAAAGCCTTCATTCAAGCCATTGCTGAATCCGGTTTCATTAAGGGATACGAAGATGGCACATTCCGTGCGAATAAAGAAATAACACGATCTGAATTAGTAGTCATTGCCGTTCGTGCACTGGGTCTTGAAGTGAATCCAAAGGCAACACTGACGTTTGATGATGCTGACCAGATTCCAGTATGGGCAAGACCTTATGTGGCAACAGCTGCAGAAGCAGGCTTAATTAAGGGGAATGGGGATGGCAAATTTAATCCGAATGCCTCTTCCACTAGAGCTGAAGCAGTCACTTTGATTCTAGCAATGCTAAATTCAAAAAAATAGAAGTAACTTCAAGGAAGATCGTCTGCTCTAGTGCAGGTGATCTTCTTCCTTCTTCAAGAGATCGATAGCCAAAACTATATCATGATTTCGAATGTTTTATCATTCAGGTCTCATATCGGAAGGGCTATGATATAAGCAGCAGATGAGTAATAGCCTGCATCAAATAAGTATAGGGGGAATGTAAAATGTATAATGCTCGACCACGTATTACACGCATACTATGTATGATCATGATTTCGGCCTTAATGATTCCATTGTTTACAGGTTGTGCTAAAGGGGAAACGGTTGCTGATAAGGGGCAATCTACTACTCAGCCGGATACTCAGCAGGAGCAGAAAGAAGAAAAGACGGATCCTGTTACATTAAAATTCCCAATATGGTCAACGATTACGGAGGACTTATTTACGAAGCTTGACCTTGTAAACGAATACAAAAAGGAACATCCCAATGTCACCATTGAATTGGAGCTGTTAAAGGATACGGAGTATGAAAATACGATGAAGATCCGGAATTCAGCAAACGAATTGCCAGATATTTTGCCACTAAAATCAGCATGGCTGATTAATTTCAAGGATAATATTTTGCCTCTTGATGACTTAGAAGCAGCCAAGAACAATTTATTCGCAGCTGATTTCAAGGTGGGTGATCATATTTATGGTGTACCCGAAAGCCAATTCAATGAGTATGTCTGGTATCGGAAGAGTATTTTCAAGGAATATGGACTTGAGATTCCAAAGACCTGGGGAGAGTTTGTAACTGCTGCTAAAACGATTAAAGACGGTGGCAAATATATTCCGATTGCCATGGGTGGTAAAGACGCATGGCCGGATTATCCTTTCAACGAATTTATGCCTTCTCTTGAAGCAGGAGATGGGGATTACTGGTCAACTATGGCGACGATAGATGAACCTTTTACGAAAGGCCAAGCTTTCTATGATTCTTATGTGAAAATTCAGGAACTGTACAATGCTCAAGTAATGGGCCCTGATCCACTTGGTGTTGGCTTTGATCAATCCAAACTGATGTTTGGTTCCAATCAAGCGGCGATGATTGCTCTTGGTCAATGGTTCGGCAGTGATTTGAAATCGATGACGGATGTGGATATCAATGATGTAGGTGCCTTCTTGTTACCGGTTCGAAATTCAGTAGATGAGCCATTCAATACGATTTCCATGGTAGATACGTTCTTTACAATTCCGAAAACTTCGAAGTATCCAGATGAAACGAAAGAATTCATTAACTGGTTCTTCAGTGATGCATGGTATTCTAAATATTTGACCGAGGCTCAACTTCAATCGACAGTGAAGGATGTAAAGATTGATCTAGGTACAATGTTCGATGGTGCTTTTGACGTATCAAATCTGAATTATGTGCTTAATAAAGGCGGCAATGAGGATTATAAGAAGATCGAATCGGCGATTAAGTTCGATGTGAAGAAAATGGGGCAGGACATGATGTCAGGCAAGGATTTCAATAAGATGATGCAGGAAATGAATAAGAGTTGGAAAAATGCTCGTTCCAAATAAAAATAAATCTCAATTCAAAAGTTGAGTAATGAGGAAGGTGGCTACCATTTAGATGAGCCACTTTCCTTATATAGAAAGGGATGGAGGGGTAGAAATGAAAACGATTTCTATGCAGAAAAACATACTGTTATTCAGTTTTTTATTGATTCCTATATTGCTGCTATTGATGTTCGTGCTTTACCCGCTTGTAGAGCTTGTCAGAATAAGTTTTACCGATTGGAATGGAGTGAATACCCAGCAAGTTTATATAGGTTTCGACAATTACATTAAGATGTTTACGGATTCATCAGATGTATGGCTATCACTTCGCAATAACGGCATCTATTTCATTTTTCATTTAATAATGATTCCGCTTGAACTAGCGATTGCGGTTTTATTGGATAGTAAGATTCGTGCCAGCAAGTTTTTTAAGTCCATCATATTCATGCCTTACATTATCAATGGGGTTGCTATTTCGTATATTTTCGCCTTCTTTTATAGTCCCATTAATGGTGGGTTAAATGGCATTCTTGAAGTGCTTGGGCTAGAGTCGCTCATACAGAATTGGTTGACGAATGAGTCTATAGTTAACCTTAGCTTAGTGTTTGTATCGATTTGGCGATTCTCAGGCTTCCATGTCATCTTATTCCTAGCCGGCTTACAAGCCATTCCTCAGGATCAATTCGAGGCAGCAAAAATGGATGGTGCCAACAACATTCAGAATTTCTGGTATATTATCGTTCCAGGTGTGAAAAAGGTACTAGAGGTCATTTTGTTCTTAAACGTTGTTGGGGCACTACAAGTGTTCGATATTCCGTATATTATGACACAGGGCGGTCCGGGTCATGCGAGTAGTACATTCACATTATATACCCTGGAGACGGCCTTTAAATTTAACAGCTTCGGTATGGCTTCTGCGATGGGCATCACGATGTTAATTCTCATTATAATCCTGAATGGTGTACAGAGCAGGCTGTTCAACCTAAAGGGGGTTGGTGAGGAATGACGACGACTCGTTTAGCAATCCCTATCAAAAAGCTTGCCTTGTATTTCATTCTAATTATGATTTGTATGATTATCTTCATCCCCTTGCTTATAACGTTATTCGCTTCATTTAAAACTTCGGTGGAAATTGGCTCTGAATTTGCTCTAAAGTTGCCTGCAAGCTTTGATTTCGATAACTACAAAGTTGTACTGGAAAAGGGAAAGTTTTTACAGGGATTTGGTAACTCTTTATTCCTTATTGCAGTCGGTGTCATCATTAATTCTCTATTGGGAACAATGACTGCCTATGCGATTAATAGATTTGATTTTCGCTTGAAGAAGATCATACTCGGTCTCTTTGTAGCAGGTATGATCATGCCCGGTATGATTACTGAAATTTCACGGTTTACCATTATTAAAAATCTTGGACTTTATAATACAATTTGGGCTCCGATCGTGATTTATGCAGCAACGAATCTGGTACAGCTCTATATTTATACGCAGTTCCTAAATGGTATTCCCAAAGAATTGGATGAGAGTGCGATGCTGGATGGTAGTTCGTACTTTAAAGTTTTTACTAAAATGATTTTCCCACTTTTACTGCCGGCAACTGCAACATTAGCAATTATTAAAGCGGTTGATGTTATGAATGATATGTATATTCCGTATTTGTATATGCCGTCAAGCACACTAAGAACGTTGACTACAACGTTGATGTATTTTAGTAGTTCAAAGTTTGGAAGTTGGGATTATTTAAGCGCTGCGATTATATTGGTTATGTTGCCGACACTTGTGATTTACCTTGTGTTTTCAAAGTACATTTTCAAAGGTATTGTTGCAGGTGCAGTGAAATCATAAGGAGGGATCATAGTTGAGCAGCAAAGGACGAATGACAGTACCCATAGAAGCAGGCATGGATTACGATTTAATGAAAGACATTCTTGAACGATGGGGAGCTGATGCAGTACGGAATAGTGATGGAACGGATCTGCCTGATCAGTTGCAGCAGATGAAGATAAAAGTCTATTCCACGTATTTCCCGACAAGAAATGATCAGGTGTGGGCACACGAGCATCCCGATCAACGTCAGCAAATGTACATTATGACGCCCCATATTACGGCTGTCGAGGAGTCGCTGCAAATTGAGCTAATGAAGGGCTACTACCAAGAACAGCTTGAAGTAGATTATGAACATGATCCCAAGCGATGGTGGGAAGTTATTAATCGAACGACAGGAGAAATCGTGGATCCTGAAAGCTGGAGTGTCGATCCTCTAACAGGAATTATTACCCTCCATCAGGTGAACAGATTCCATAGCTATACCGTTACATTTCTAGTCTGGCAAATTTGGGATCAGACCCAGATGTACAATCATATTACGAATCAATGGGGAGATAAGCCTCATGAGATTCCGTATGATGCTCGTCATTCGCTAACGTGGGCACATATCACAGAGTATATGAAAAACTGGCTCGAAGCTAACAAGCATGTTGATGTAGTACGGTTTACCACCTTCTTCTACCACTTCACCATAATCTTTAATGAGTTAGCAAAGGAGAAGTATGTCGACTGGTTTGGCTATTCGACGACAGTTAGTCCGCTAGCGTTGGAGCAATTTGAGGCGGAGTATGGTTACAGGATGCGTCCAGAGTATCTTGTTGATCAGGGGTATCATAATACGCCTTTCCGCAATCCGAGCAAACAGTATCGCGATTGGATGCAATTTCAACACAAATTTGTCTGTAAACAGATTCGGGAATTGGTTGAGATAACCCATCAAGCAGGACGTGAAGCGATAATGTTTCTGGGCGACAATTGGATCGGTACTGAACCCTATGGCGATCTGTTTCCGTCTACTGGGCTAGACGCTGTGGTAGGCTCTGTTGGTAATGGTGCCACGTTGCGAATGATATCCGATATACCTGGTGTGAAATATACAGAGGGCCGTTTTCTTCCGTACTTTTTTCCGGATGTATTCCATGAGGGAGGCAATCCAACGGCTGAAGCAATTGATAATTGGGTAAAGGCGAGAAGAGCAATTCTACGAAAACCAGTCGACCGAATCGGTTATGGCGGTTATTTGAGCTTGGCTGCTTCATTTCCTGACTTTATAACATGTGTGGAACAGATAGGTGAGGAATTTCGGACTCTATATGATCGAATGAACGGTACGAAGGCATATACGCCTAAGTTTAAAGTAGCAGTGCTCAATTCTTGGGGCAAGCTTCGCTCTTGGCAGACTACGATGGTCGCCCATGCTCTTTGGTACAAAAAAATTTATAGCTATCTAGGCATGCTTGAGTCGTTAAGTGGATTAGCAGTTGATGTTGAGTTTATTAGCTTTGATGATGTGCTAGAGTCGGGTATACCGGAAGATATAGGAGTCATTTTGAACGCCGGGGATGCAGGAACCGCCTGGAGCGGCGACGAATATTGGGCTAATGAAGCAATCATTGCTTGCTTGAAACAATTTGTCTATAACGGTGGCGGCTTTATTGGAATTGGCGAACCAAGTGCGTTTATGCATCAGGGACGTTTCTTTCAGATGAGCGATGTGCTGGGTGTCGATAAAGAAATAGGCTACACCTTAAGCTACACTAAGTATGATCAAGAAAATACGAGCGATCACTTCATTATGGGAGGACAGGCTAAACCGATTGATTGTGGAGAGAAAGTTGAATTTATTCGCAGTGTAAGTGAGCAAACGCAAATCATTCAGATGCAAAGAGGCGACATTGCCGTAGCGGCGAATAGTTTTGGGAAAGGACGCAGCGTTTATATTGCAGGATTACCTTACTCACCGGCAAATAGCCGCTTACTGCTTCGATCGATCTATTGGGCCGCAAGTGCAGAGAATGAGATGATGACGTGGTATTGTGAGAATGTAGAAACGGAATGCGCCGTTTATTTGGGAACTGGCTGGGGAGTCGTCATTAACAACTCACTGGATCCGCAACGAACGAAGCTGTATAAAAATGCTGAGAGCTATATTGAGGTTGAGCTTAAACCGGGCGGTCATGAATGGTTTAGGGTGGATAGTTTAACTAAATAGCTCGATAAATAAGTTTTGATTGTTATTAACATAACAGAAGTAATCTCAATCCGGCTAAATAAACCAACAACGCTTGGGCATGATGAGCCCAAGCGTTGTTGTTTGCTGAGTGAAGAGAGGAAGCTGACATCTTATTGTGCTTTTACGAATTCAGCTGATTTAATACCGGCTTGGTAACCAAAAATAATGATCTCCGCAACGGAGTTACCGCCGATCCGGTTTTGACCGTGCAATCCGCCTGTAACTTCGCCTGCTGCGAACAGTCCCGGAATCGGCTTACCGCTTTTATTTAAAACTTCTGTGTTCGAATTGATTTTCACACCACCCATGGTGTAGTGAATCCCGGGACCGATTTTGATTGCATAATATGGCGCGCTGGACAAGTCGTTTTCCATTGCTGTTGTTCTGTCGAATTCAGCATCCTTTTTATTCTTCACTGCGCTGTTCCATGTATCCAAAGTGGTTTTAAGCTGATCTGCTGGAACGCCCATTTCTTTGGCTAAAGCCTCGATCGAATCCCCTTGAATGACAAAGCCCATTTTTTCATATTGCAGGATCGCTTTAGCGCGGGATTTTACGCCAGAATCGAATACCAGATAAGCCGATTTTTCAGGAAGTTTATTGATTGCGGCAGTTACATTGTCACGAGTATCCAGTTCGTTAGTGAAACGTTTGCCATCACTGGACACGAGGATCGCTCCTTCTCCGCGAACAGCTTCTCCAATGAGATAGGATTTCTCTTGCTGCACCGTTGGGTGAACTTGGATTTGGTCCATATCCACCGTTGTACCGCCGAGTTGTTCAATCACCTTAATGCCATCACCGGTGCTGCCTTCTTGGTTAGTTGTTACATACCCTTTTAAATCGGGTCTAAATTTAGCAATCATGTCCATATTGGCGCCGAAACCGCCGGTTGTTATAATGACGGCATCCGCTGCAATATTTTTCTCGTCTTTCTCGTTGAAGATGACTTTGACGCCGTCTACTTCCCCGCCTTTTTCCATAATTTCCTTCACGTTGGCATTTACAAAAATCGGAATTTCTTGTTCTTGTACATTTTTCACCAAACCGCTGACTAGGTATTGTCCTACCGCTGAGCCATCTTCAGGACGGTGTGTGCGCTTCTCCTTCATGCCACCAGTAATTGTGATATTGTTCAACCGAATCCCTTTGGAATCCAGCCAATCGATTGCACTTGCCGAATTGTCAACGAAGAAACGAAGCGTGTTTTTGTCGTTTGTTCCATGACCGCCTCTTAAGGTCTCTTCATAAAATAAATCATTGCTGTCTTGAATGCCTTGGTCTTTTTGAAACTTGGTTTCAGAAGCATTCATTCCCGAAGATGATTTTAATGTATTCCCGCCGGCAATCGGCATTTTTTCAAAAATAACCGGGTTCATACCATTCTCTTTTGCTTCAAGTGCAGCAGTCATCCCTGCACCGCCCGCACCAACAATGATGATATCATATTTATCTTTTAGTTGATCGATCGGTGTATAGCCAGCTTGAGACGCTCCCGAAACGGTTTCCATTTCTTTGGCCTCATCTTTTTTCGCATTGTCCTGACCCTGTTTTTGGTTCTGGTTACCGCTGCCGCATCCCGCGATCATGAGCATGAAAGAGAGAACGAGAATAAGCGTTGCTGCAACTTTATTTTTCATGTTTAACCCCTCCGCTATTCTATGTTGTTATTTAGATGAACATAAAGAGTAAAGTGAATTTTTTTCACTTCACTATTCCATATCCACTTCTTACACATACATACTGCCGCGGGCTATCTACTGAGACGCCCAAACACATATGTCAGCACAGTCACGAAGAATATTGATATAGTAGACTCTAGTTTTGCTGCAAGCGTCAATACACATTTGGAATGGTTGAACAGAAGAATTTACAACCGCTGGCATAGTTACTTTCCATAGTACTTCCTTGTAAAATAATTAGGATTTTCCTTGAGTATGTTCTCCTGCGAACCAAATTCTATGCATGTCGTTTCCTTCACATACAAAAATGCTACCCTTCATTAAGGGGTAGCGTCACTGAAATTATTTCGATCTATTCTTAATGGAAAAGTTATGCTAACCATAGGAAAAAAGACAGCTTCAATTGAGAGCGATATAAAAAAAATCTTCGCCAACCCAGAAACAAACTTTTTAGGTTACCTCATACGTCTTACTTATGTAAGAGACAAACAAGAATAAACGGAGGCTTGGAAGATGAAAAAACAGTTTGCAAAAAAAATTCCTTATTTAGTATTGGCGGGGTTCATTTGTGCGGTTGGAATCGGGGCGCCACAAATTTCATTAGCAAAACAGGCAAACTCAGCTCCAAAAGTGGTGAATCAGCAGTCCAAAAAAACATTGCAAAAAATAGAAATTGGTCAAAAAATTAGTGTGCCCGAACTTAAACTGAAGGAAAATACGTATGTACTTGATTACAAAATATCCGATGTTACCGGTGACTCGGCTAAAGACCAAGTGATTTTGGTCGGGACAAAAGAAAAAATTGAAGGAAAACTGGATGCGTATGCGAGTAATTTATCCGTCATCGTGCAAGATGGAAAAACCAACAGATACGATAAATATGATTGGGTGTACGAAGGAACGGACGGAAAATTGTACGGAGAACTTGGAAGAGAACCGAATTTGATTATCGGTGACTATACAGGTAACAAAGTGAACGATATTATCACAACAGCCCCTCAAGGAGGAAATGGTGGATACGTGGATCATCTGATCTTAACATGGGAAGGGAATAAACTTAAAGATGTTTTGGCAAAAGATGTTGTGGCGGATAACCAAGAACTATACACTAATTCTCAGGCAAACTTCAGTTTGAAATTGCCCGCTTCATGGAAAGGACATTACAAGGCAAGCCAATATGCAGGTGCAAGTGCAAATAAAATCATACCGTTGGCTAAGCATGTAGTGCAGTTCGATTATACGACAAAAGATCGAAAAGATGCTGAAATGCTGCTGATGATCTCCGTATTCTCCAAAAATGATTGGAGCAGCCTCTCCAGTGAACAAGGCCCGCCTGTAGGGAGTGTAATTACGGAAGCCAACGGAATGGTGTATGTGTATACAACTCCGCAGTCCAATCCGTTTGATCCCCAGTCGAAGGACGGCAAGCTGTTTGACCAACTCTATGGTGATTTGAACATTGGAAAATCTTTCAAACTGCTAAAATAGGTTTTTGTAGATTCAAGTTGCCCGATAGTTCAATACTTATATTAAAAATGATATGAAAAGGATCTATATAGATATAAATAACATGATACGAGCATAATTCTTTATTTTCTGTGTCACTTCGTAACGTTCCCTCACGGAGGGAAAAATTAGAATTGCGAAAAAAACTCGATTTCCTTAAGATAAGGAACATCGAGTTTTTTAATCTGACGGAACTCTTAGTAGTTCTCATTACAGCGGGGGACCCTATTTTACTTTGCGAATTAGGAAATGAACTTGAAATTTTTACATCTCACACACATGAACCGAAAAACAAACTTTTTTAGGTACCACCCACGTCTTATCTGTATAGCCAGGAAATGATATGCGCATATCAAAGGGAGAGTCTTTAAATGAATAAGAAGTTTGAAAAGTTACTCATTGATTTTATTACGGAAAATAAAGAGAATATGTATCGCTTAGCCTTCAGTTATGTGAAAAATGCTGAAAATGCACTCGATATTGTTCAGGATACGATCCATAAAGCTCTCTCTTCATCAGGAACATTGAAATCCGAAGGTTCGATAAAAAGCTGGTTGTACAGGATTCTGGTGAATACATCGATCGATTTCCTGAGAAAACAAAAGCGGATTCAAATTGTAGATGATAAGACATTGGAATTTCACAGTCCTACAGGTGGAGACGTCTACCCTGACATAGATCTGGAGAAAGCTTTGGAGGAATTGCCCCATCCTTATCGTACTGTGATTGTACTTAGATATTTTGAAGATTTAAAAATTGACGAAATTGCGGAAGTTATGAATGAAAACATCAGTACTGTAAAAACACGATTGTATCAAGGGCTCCGCAAACTTCGAATTAAAATGAGTGATGAGATTTTAGAGGAGGTAAAATAAGATGAACGAACAACTGGAACAGTTAAAAAGCAAATATAAAAATACGCCTCTCCCAGGTGAACTGGAATTCGTGGTGAAGAAAGCCATTAAACAAAGCAAAAAAAGACATATGGGTTGGATGAAGAATCTCGTTGGAGTTGGGGCAGCGGCTATTATATTGGTAACAGGCATTAATGCCAGCCCTGCCTTTGCAAAGGCTTTANNTTTATCAGATGTGCCGCTGGTTGGTTCACTCGTCAAAGTACTGACTTTTACAGAGCTTAAAGTAGATGAAGGAACCGCTAAAGCCAATATCAAAGTACCGGCCATTACGAATATGGAAAATAAAACGTTAGAAGCCGCTCTAAATAACAAATATCTGGAAGAAAGTAAAAAGCTGTACAGCGATTTCACAGCTGAAATGAAGGAGTTAAAGAAAAATGGCGGGGGCCATACAGGCGTGGAAAGCGGCTATGAAGTCAAAACCGACAACGATCAGATTCTTGCCATTGGCAGATATGTCGTAAATACGGTCGGCTCATCCTCAACAACATTTAAATACGATACGATCGATAAGAAAAATCAACTTTTAATTACCTTACCAAGTTTATTTAAAGATGACAGCTATATCAGGCTGATCAGTGAAAATATTAAAGAACAAATGAGACATCAGATGAAAGCGGACCCGGACAAAACGTATTGGGTAGATGATAAAGTCAATTTTGAGAGTTTTGAAAGCATTGCTAAAGATCAATCCTTTTATATTAACAATGATGGCAAGCTTGTCATTTCTTTTGATAAATACGAAGTTACGCCAGGTTATATGGGCGTGGTTGAATTTATCATTCCGACCAATGTAATTGCCGATACATTAGTAAGTAATGTTTATATAAAATAAAAATCCGTAAATTAAAAGGATGCAGCCTAGAAGTCTGCATCCTTTTGCAGTCAGATCACCTTCCACTTAGGCAGCATCAAGAACCCGTCGATAAGCAGGGCAAATTCAATTTCGAGTAATAAAAGCAACGAAAAAAATAAAGAGACCAGCGATCCAGTTCGTCCAACAAAGGAGTAAGAACAAAATCGCTGGTCTCTTTATTATTGACTAGAAGTCTAGGCTTGTATTGATCCAATGAATCCTGCTGATGGTCAATAAACGCCCAATTTAATGTGCTTTTCAAATGCTGAATAGGATTTTCCATTTTATATTGTCAGCTTCTTCTGGATTTTTTGTACAGCAGGAATATCAGCAGGTGCCCAATCTAGGGACATCAGTTCATGAGCAGATAACCATTGGATTGCAACATGTTCAGTTAAGGTAGGCTTCCCGCTTAGTAGGTGACAATAGAAAGTAGTCAGATGTACAAAGCCAAAATCATATTCATGCACGGTAGTTTCAATTTCTTCACCAATCTCAATCGCACAGTTCATTTCTTCGTTGATTTCGCGCTTTAGCGCAGCCTGAGGTGTTTCGCCTTCCTCAATCTTGCCACCAGGGAATTCCCACTTGTAAGCTAGTGTTTTAGTAGCTCCGCGCTGTGCACAGAGGATCTTATTATTCTCTATGATGACAGCTCCAACTACGTAGATATGTTTTTTCATAATTTCCCTCCGGTTATGCAGCCTAGTATTTATGTAGTCAATTCTGCATTTATAATCTTATTCTATTATAGTATTGGGGATAGGGGGAAAGTTCATGTACTCAAAATCGCCTTGCAAGCTATGTTTTGTTTCTTGATCTGCCAAAGGTTCACTCCCTTTACCCCCCCCAAAAAAAAATTCAGCTCGAGGTCGCTATAAGATACTTTTGTACGAACGCTGAAGGAGGTCCTCTGTCTCCATTTGGTGAACTATAAGTCGTATAACGTAACATCACTATCTTTAAATGTACAGCCGCCCCATTGATCTTCATAATGCCAATCTCCATCACAAATCCTCCAACGTTCACTGCGTATTCTAGCTATCGCACAATTTCATCGGAAGATTTGTTAATGGTTTGGGCTTTTCTACGTATTAACATATGTAAGTTTCTTCACAACAAATTGCGCAATTTGTTTAGCTTTTCGATGAAGGTGAGGTGGAAGGAGGGTGGAGATGGAGGTTATCCAGGGTACTGCGGATCGTTACAAGAATATCGAAAGATCACGCGATGCCATCATGTCAAAAGAGGAATTTACTCGGATGTATGATACGTATTACAAACGTGTTTACAAATATATTAGTTATCGTATTAATAACCACCACGTGTCGGAGGACATTTGCAGTCAGGTATTTGAGACCGTGATGTGCAAGTATTATAGCTTTTCAGAAGAAAAATCGAATTTTGAGGTTTGGCTGTTTGCCATTGTTAGGAACGCTGTGACGGATTACTTCCGGGGGCAGAAGAAAAGAAGCTACACCTCACTAGATTCTTTGCTGGAGCTGATATTCCCCAAGCCGTCTCCTGAGGAACTGGCGATTCGTGAGGATAATAATCAAGCACTGTTCAAGGCGCTCTCCAAGCTACGTGAGAAGGAGCGTAATATCATTGCAATGAAATATGGGGCTGGGCTGAAAAATTCCGAAGTTGCACAGATCATGGGAGTCAGTGAGTCCAATATTGGCGTCGTATTGCATAGAAGTCTGAAAAAACTGCATATTTCCTTAAAAGCAGGAGGATTCAACCATGAATAAGAAAAATGATGATCTCACAACATTCAGCAAGACCATAGAGCTGCTTGAGAATGTCCAACAGGATAGCACTGCCGCCAAGGAAAGAATCTATAACCGCTTAGTATACAAGCTGGACCATGGAGCCCTTGAACCCAAATCAGAGAAAAAGGACGGGATAACGATGAAAAAAAGCAGCTGGAGAAATGCAATAGTGATTGGTAGTGCAGTAATTTGTCTGGGTGGAGCATTCTCTGCAACTTCCTATGCACAGGATATGTTCCAATCGATTATGGCAAAGTTTGAAGTGGGAAATCTCGAAATCACGCAATACGATAAGGAAATCCCCCAAGCAGCACAGTCAATTACTCCATCTGAAGATGCTCAAGGAGGGGAGAATGTTACCATTGATTTGCCGGTTCCGGCTAAGTTGAGCCTGGATGAAGCGCGTACGGAGCTTGGAATGAACTTCCCAGCACCAGACTGGATGGCAGACTATGAGTTTGTGAATTGTTTTCTGCAGGGGACCAGTATGGTTGAAGTGCAGTACAAGTCTGGAGAGAAAACTGTCAATTTTCTAATCTCCAAGGGCGGCGACAATGGGATCAGTACTACGGAAGAAGTAAAAACAGAAGTAATCAACGGGACTAAGGTTTATTTTGCAAATGGAATTGTAATTTGGGAAAAAGATGGCTTTAGCGTTGAACTGTATGCCCAAGAAGACTTTGACAAAGTTACACTTGGGAAAATCATCGATAGTTTTAACATTGGAGCTCCTGTCCAATCCTTAGGGGCTGAACAAGCGAAAGAGAACTTGCAGAAGAATGAAGCGGTAGTTACAGCTCCGGTTTCGGTTCCGGTTGTAGATTCAAAATAAAAGGCCTACTTAGGGTAGTAGATGCCCATAGATGCACATAGAGAAGACGCGAGGGGAGTTCCCTGAGCGTCTTTTTTTTTGAGTGCACCCAAAAACATGGTATTATTCCAATACGATTAATTTATTAATTAAAAGTGATAACTGAAGGGACTTCGGACATGAAAAAGGTTATTGTAATTGGTGCAGGGATATTAGGGGCTTCAGCGGCATATCAGATAAGTAAATGTGCCGATGTCACAATTATAGATCGTAAAGATGCAGGACAAGCAACGGATGCAGCAGCAGGGATTATTTGTCCATGGTTATCTCAACGCAGAAACAAAGCATGGTATCGTCTTGCTAAGGCGGGAGCAAGCTTTTATCCAGCACTTATTCAGGAGTTGGAAGAGGCCGGAGAAGCCGAGACTGGATATGCAAAAGTAGGAGCGATATGTATTCATGATGATTTGAAAAAATTGCTCGCGATGAAAGAAAGAGCGGAACTTCGCAGAGAGGACGCACCTGAAATAGGGGAACTTACGATGCTGACGGATCGTGAAGCACAAGAGAAGTTTCCATTATTGTCGGAAGGTTATCATGCGCTTCATGTATCGGGTGCAGCAAGAGTGGATGGACGTGAATTGCGTGAAGCTTTGCTAAGGGCGGCACAGCGTAACGGTGCGCAAATGATTGAGGGAGATGCTATTCTAGAGCATGATGATCATGAAATTAAAGGTGTTAGAGTAGGAGATCAGACATTCACCGCGGATGAGGTTATTGTGTGCGCAGGTGCCTGGTCCAATGCTGTGCTTCATCCGCTCGGGATAATGATCCAGGTGCGTTATCAAAAGGCTCAAATTATGCACTTGAAGCTTGCTCAACAAGCCAATACAGAGCAATGGCCTGTGGTAATGCCGCCTACAGATCAATATATACTTGCATTTGCAGATCAAAATATCGTGGTAGGTGCTACTCACGAAAATGATGTCGCACGGTATGATACCTCTGTAACCGTAGGTGGAATGCAAGAAATTTTAAATAAAGGTCTTCAGACGGCTTCCGGTCTTGCAGATTGTAGCCTAAATGAGATAAGAGTAGGGTTCCGTCCTTTTACTGCAGATTTTCTTCCAGTGCTAGGAAGGGTTCAAGGATGGAATAAACTAATTGTTGCTAATGGACTAGGGTCATCCGGATTAACGATGGGACCCTTTCTTGGTGAGCAGCTAGCCAAGCTAGCCATGAATCAACAGGTAGATATTCAGCTTGAAGACTATGCATTAGAGCATGCCATAAATGAGTAGAACGAACACGTATAAAAAACCCTTCTAGCGAAGGGTTTTTATATCATTTATACTGAAAAGACCAATTTACTTCCTAGGAGTTGTCTAACGAATCATGATAAAGAAAGAAGTCGCGCATATACGCAAGCAATTTAAGCTAGATCACGATTTAATGAATATTTACGATATTCTCAACGTGTATATTATGAAGGAAAGTAACGAGATCTATCATTGGGAGCGCCAGCCGTTTGGAATGGTGGACAGAGAGAAGCAGGAGCTGTACATGGGCAATTTCAAAAAACTGCTGACCGGCGAACTGGATCAGAAGTTGTTCGAGTTGAGGTTCCAGGAGGAAGCGGAGGAGCCAACGCAGGTAATGCTTCACCAAGCTTTAGTGACAGGTGATCCGGATGAATGGCAAGACTTGATGCTGTTGTTGGTGGATAAAATGATGGCGGATACCCATTATGAACGGGATACGGTGGTCACTTTCGTTCGCGGACAGTATTTCCGGCCGACCAAAGATAGAAACGATGAAACCGAGGAAAGTGAGAAAAACGAACTATTCGCGCATCCGTTTATTCTATGCAGCGTGAATTCCACGGAGAAGCAACGGAAAGCTCTCTTATTTGATTATGTGGAGCGGGAATTCAAGTACAATGTCATTGTAGATCCGATCGTTAAGTTAAGTACGCCGGAGCAGGGCTTCTTTTACCCGAGCGTGACGGACAATTATTCCGATGTGAACCGCATTCTGTATTGTACGGGAAAATCGAACTTTCCAGATCCGCATTTCATCGGGCAGGTCTTGAATGCCGAAAGATCCGTGACGGCACTGGAAGAGAGAGCTATTTTCGAAGACATCGTGAAGGAAGTGGCGGGTGAACAACTTGACGCGACCACCATTGCTCAGCTGTACGAGGAAATCCACCAGGTCATCGAAACCAACGAAGATCAGGAAGAACCTCCAAAGCTCGACTATAGAGATGTGGAACGCGTGCTGAAGGTAAGCGGCGTTGAGAACGTGACAACGGAAAAAGTGGAACGGGCGTTTGAAACGATCGTTGACGATAAGCATTATGAGATGAAGGCGAGCAGCGTGATGCCGAAATTCACTACAAAATCGATTAAGATCGATACAAAGGTAGCCACGATTTCGGTCAGCCCGCAGGATTTAAAGTATGTGAAACAGGTGAATTATCAAGGGAGACGCTGTATCTTGATTGAGGTCGACGAAGATGCTGTGATCGAAGGGTTCACACTCACTACTGAGACGCTTTAGACTCTTTTAACAGCGGGCTATCCTTAAAGTCTTTGATAAAGACTTGGGATAGCCCATTTTGTTCTTTTATCAAATGCACATAACAACTACAACTCAAACCAGCTGCTTATTCCACACGTGCTGAAGTAGATATGCTGTTTTACAGAATTGTTATCAAACTATTAAAAAAAGTAGGGTTGTTCAAAACCCTTGAAATAACTGATGAAATAGCAATTATTTTTAATTTTGCAAACGCTCTCCTCAAAATGAATTGGCACTATTTAGCACCTGATATTCCTCTGAATTGGATATTTTATTTAGTTATTGTTTTATTTCAATAGGATAATGTTACCTTACAGTAACACTGTCCTAGGTTTGTAGGACTATAATAAGACGGTAATCGACACCAACCTTAATAAACCATCGGAGGTAACACAATGAAAATAAAAAAAACATTATCCGTTGCATTATGTGTAGCGGCTGTAGCATCCTTCTCATCCCAAGCAATGGCGAATCCAGTCGCAACACCAACAAGTTCAACAGTAGCAGCATCCACTAATCAAGTGGGACAAAAGTTTACACTAGCAGGTGTTCAAACGAACGCAAATACAGTATTGATAGCAACAAGAACTGTTGATCTTGATTTGGATGGAGTGAAAGATACTCTATATCTCATCGGCGACAAAAATGAATCTCCTGATTTCAGCAATATTAATCTCATCGTTGTAAATGGCAAAACAAACAAAGTGTTAAACGCCGGTATTAAAGACTTCGGTGGTTTGAATGCAAAAATTAGCTATGTGAATGATTTCAATAATGACCATGCACTTGATGTAATGATTACCGCGTACTCAGGTGGTAACAAAGGATCTACCAATGCTAGAATCGTAACCTTTAAGAACGAAACACCTTCCATTATTCTGGGCGGAGACTTGAAGATCAAAGGTGAGCGTTCATTATTCCAAACATTAGAAGCGGTTGATGTGGAAAATGATGGTGTAAATGAGCTGCTTGGAATCAGAACCATCTATGGCGATTCTAATGCCGAGGTAAAAGGCTATGAAAAAGTATGGTTCGCTTTCAAAGATGGCGAATTCAAAGTTAGCAAAACAGAAACTACCAAAGAAGACCCATTTAAGCAACCTGCACTTGGTGAACAGACTGTTGGACAACCTTTCGCATTGCAAGGTGTTAAGACAACAGATAAAACCGTTCTTATCAGAAAACAAGTTAATGATGTTAACAAAGACGGCGTTCAAGATAAAATCTATCTGTTCGGAGACAAAGCAGATGAGCTTGGTTATGTAAGCAACATCAATCTAGTTGTTGTCGATGGCAAAACAAACACAGTGAAAGATTCAAACATCACCGGTTTCGATGGCTACAAACCGGAAATTCAATGGATCGGTGATTTCAACGGCGACAAAGCAAATGATGTAATGTTTACAGCATACTCCGGTGGTAACAATGGTACGACAGATGCGTACATAGTATCTTTCTCAGGCGATAAGGCACAATCACTTCTGAGTGAAAAGCCAGTTGTTGATGGTAAACCAGCATTTTTCGATACTTTAGAGCAATTAGATCCTAATAAAGATGGTTTATATGACCTGGTAGGTTCTAGAAAAATTCATGGCGACGCGACTTCTGTAGTTACAGGTGTGGAAAAAACAACTTTCTCATTCAAAGACGGTGCTTTCAAGGTTGTTAATAAAGAAACAATTAAAGCCGATAGCAAGCCAGTGACTACTACACCAACTCCTTCAACTACAACTACAACTACAACTGGTGAATACACCGTTGGCAAACGCTTTGAGCTTAAGGGAATTCCAACAACAGCAAAAACAATTTTGCTGGCAAAACAAACAGTGGATGTAACTGGTAATGGCGTTGCAGATAACGTATTACTGATCGGTAACAAGGATGCCGCAAATGGTGGTCTGGTTACGGATATCAACATCGTCGTTATCGAAGGTAAGACTAAAAAAGTGATTAACAGTAATATCAAAGACTTCACGGGTTACCAGCCAAAAATCAACTTCGTTGGAGATTTCAACGGAGATAAGTCCAAAGATGTCATGATTACTGTATACTCTGGCGGTAACAGCGGCAGCACTGATGCTTATGTAGTATCCTTCAAAGACAGTCGTGTTAAAGTTCTTCTTAACGAGTACGTGAAAGTGAATGGCAAGCGTTCGCTCTACAATACAATGAAGGCTTCTGATGTAGATAAAAACGGAGTCTATGAGATTGTTGCAACAAAAACGATTCATGGTCAAGCTACTTCCGTAGTTAAAGGCGAAGAAACTTCTGTTCTTACTTACAAAAATGGAGCATTTCAAGTTAAATCGACGACTGTGAAGAAATCTAAATAATCTTATAGCAAAGCTAATACCTAACAGTGAGGGAGTCTCCTGGTAGCCATGAAAGTGGTTATCGGGGGGACTCCCTTTTGATTTTTGAGTCGGATTGACTTGTGCACTTGGTGAGAACGACTATAACTAAACTCTCCCTTGCTGAGCGTGGCCTGCTTCATCCATTATTTAACTAAGAGATCATTTGCAGCTTAGAACAAACCATCATCCAAAATATTTTGCAGCACCATAAAAGATTGGAGACGATGTTTATTAATGAAAGACTTTGTAATTCGAAATCCGAAGGATGAAGATGCGGAGCAAATTGAAGGCATGGATTTTGTTCTAAAAATGCTATATCTGTATCATGGCGATCTGGATAAGCGAAATATGTTCTGCGCAGTGAGTGGCGACGGAGAGGTTCTGGCCGTTGCTCATCTGATGGAGCATGATACCTTTCATGCGGTTGGGCATGACGAAGACCCAAGTTTTAAACGATATCTTAATTACGAAATCGTATTTGCGGAGAACGCCGAGGATGAAGACATCAAAGCTGCGCTGATCGAAGCATTGATCGGACGGTCTAGAGAAATTAAAGCACAATATCAAGACAAGCGTATTATCATGGCTCAATATATCGACACAGATAATCTCCAAGAGTTGAGCTTCTGTCTAGCACGCGGATTTACGATTTGCGATACGATTGTCGTGTTTAAATTTGACCTGAGTAGAGAGATTCCTGAGTATCCTTTACCAGAAGGTGTTCTGGTGAAGCCAACTGCACTGAACAATAGTGAAGCTCAGGAACAATATCGTCAAGCTGAACTCGCTTCCTTTGACGGTGTGGCGTGGAGTCTAAACCATTTGGGATGGATGCAGGGATCGCCCGAAATCGTTAATTTCTGCGCGTTTCATGGCGATCAATTGATCGGCAACACCTCAACCTGGAGAATCACCGACGAGAGAAGTGCAACGGAGAATGTATTCGTCATTCCTGAATGGCAGAAAAAAGGTGCCGCTCGTAACATCATCTGCACCGCACTGGATTATCTAAAAAAGCAGGGAAAAACAACCGCCACATTGGGCACGCATGGAGACAATAAGAAGGCCATTCGTCTATATACTCAGATTGGTTATGAGTTGTACGGTTTCAGATTTACCGTTTGCTATGAAATCCATTAAACAGATTACTAGATTATCAGCGAATGCTCGCTACTATGCTCTGTAGAGTTTCTACAGAGCTTTTTATTATTGTTAGAGTTCATTTCAATATTTTACCGCCTATGCTACTATAGCTACGATTGAAAAGGAATAATTTAGAATAGTAGGAGGGTTTTATGGAAATCGGTGCGATCACTTTTTTTGTAAAAGACATGGAAAAGATGGTTACATCGTGGAGTAAGAGCTCCAAACCGGATGTTCAGGTTCAATATCGATTGTTGAATGCCCTGTCCGAACGAGGGGTAGCTGTCTCTAAACCAGTGGGCTGGGGGATCAACCCGGACGGGAATAAGGTGTTGTTAACAAGATTTTACGGATCGCCTATTCATAAAGTGAATGATAAGAAAATGAAGCAACTCGCGAGTATTTTAGCTAAAATACATCCAATAGATATGGTGAGCTTAACATATACAAATACCTAAGTACGATTTCATCGATTACTTTTTTCCAGAAGCAAGAGAGCACGCAGACCTTAATCAAGCATTGATTTCTCTAGTGGAGCAAACGCCAATGAAGCAAGAATGTATCATTCATGGGGATTTCCACATAGGAAATATAGTAGAGGAAAAGGAGCGATTTACCGTCATTGATTGGACGAACGGACAGTTGGGAGATCCTAGATATGATTTTTCATGGTCACTCATTCTACTGAAAATTCACATCTCCGAGCGTTATGCTGATGTGTTCCGTTCCGCTTATTTATTGGAGCATTTTATGGAGCAGGAAGAGGGTAAAGAGTTTAATAGGAAGTAATCGATTCCTGAAAGATTTGGATTTCCTAGGGTTTGAATGATCTTCATCTCAAAAAGAATTACAATATAGACCGCAACCCTTTGCGAGGGAGGCGGTCTATTTACGTTTGTTCGCTGCGAGATTTCAACACATCGGACGTTCATTTGATTTTCAGTTTGGGTGTTTATAATGCTTTTAATGAATCGGGGGATGTGCTTGTATTGACACGAGCGGTTATCATGAGTAATTTAATCTATAACGATGTGATAGCCACCGCCTTCCTGACAAGTGCCTTATATTTTGCCGTGAAATTTATAAAAAGAAGGTCCATGAAGGATATTCTCTTCGCAGCTACCTTACTGGCAGTTGGTAACTATTTCCGAAGCATTGGTATTATTTTTCTGATTACTATGGTATTCAGTCTTTTGTTCAACATACGTGCGATCGGGGTGAAAAAGGCTCTAGGCGCTTTGTTTATCACAGCTTTATTGTTTAATGTTCCCGGCTGGACGCAAAATGCTGTGCTGCAGTCGACGAATGTCGTAGATGAACCGATTAATACAAATTCCGCACCTGTTTATATGTGGCTGAATATGGGGGTCAATCTGGAGACGTTTGGTTTCTGGGATAACTGGCAGAGCTATACGATCTATCAGCAGGATGCAAATTATAATAAGGCAGAAAGTACGAAGCTATTTAAAGTGGAAATCAGCAATAAACTCTCCGAGGCGAGCCTAAGAGGTGGTTCAAAGATGCGGACCAAGCGATTTCTTGCTTTGATTATAGCAGTGCTTAGCTGTTCCATGGTGCTAGTCTCCTGTGAGGCCATTACCGCACAGAAGATATTGAGTACCTACTCTGGGTCAAGGGCGAACGGGGGACAGGGGTTTACCGATGGCAGGGCCAAAGATGGAGGTGGCTCTCCCGGCATGAATGGAGGGACAAGAAGAAATGGCAGCCAAGGTACGGATGGCGGTAGCGGGCAAAGCGGACGGTAGTGAAAAATTTCATGAACTTGTCCCAAGCCTACTAAGATTAAGTGTGATAGGATAAGATTACATGTGAACTACACACCACCTAAGAGGTGGGTGCTTCTTGGTCAATTGAGCTACCGCTCCAAGTTACCCCAAGCTTGCAGGCTAGTTCCTAAAGCTTTGGAATTTTCATCCTTCCATCTTGAATCGTGATCGTTCCGTTTTGATTGTTTGTTGTGAAGCTGTAGTGGTTCGTTTTTTTGCTTTTGAAGTGGGGAATCCGACATTCTTATTCCGAAAGAATTGGTTGTACGCATTCTCCAATTGGAGCTGGGCATTGGCTAAGGCAAGGCTGTCTACTGTTTTAAGCCACGGAAAGGCTTTCTTATATACAGCAGGTGTATTTTTCAGCATTTTTCCCGTTTGTTTATAGTGCCCGATCTTATCTGCAAGCATCTTATTGTAGATGAAGCGAACACAGCCGAATACGTTAGCAAAATAGTGTTGTTGTTCAAGCGTGGGGTATATCCGGTACTTGTACGCTTTAAGGATGAGCAAGTCGCGCCACTCCTTTCCATACATTAACGGGAGTATTATAGCACAAATGTTCGTATATAAGGAATTTCTTAGATGAGAAAGACTGTAGCCTTTCATTCCACCACTTTAGAAGTGAGGGAATTCTGACTACTGGTGGTTAAATTCCCCATGGGGGTAAGAAAAGAGAAAAGGGAGCATCATGAGAATCATTATTTCGCCTGCCAAGAAGATGAAGAGGGACACGGATTTTTTGGATTGCCGCCAGATGCCGCAATTCATAAGCGAGTCGCAGACTCTTCTGGCCTTATTACAAAAGTTGAATTATGAAGAAGCCAAATCGCTATGGAAATGCAATGATGCCATCGCCACGCTGAATGTGGAGCGGATTCGGGATATGGATGTAACACAGATTCTTACACCGGGTATCTTTTCCTATGAGGGTATCCAGTACCAGTACATGGCACCTGGGGTACTTCAAATGGAGGAGCTAGAATATCTTCAGCAGCATTTACGGATATTGTCCGGGTTCTATGGAATCGTCCGGCCCTTTGACGGAGTTGTTCCGTACAGGCTGGAGATGCAGGCTAAGCTTAGCGGACCTGGTTTCAATTCTATCTACGAATTCTGGAACAGGAAGCTGGCGGATCAGCTATTTTCGGAGAGTGACATCATTCTGAATCTGGCCTCCAAGGAATACAGCAAATGCATCTCCCCGTATGTTGGTGGAAACGTTCGAATGATTAGCTGTGTATTCGGGCAGGAAATCGGCGGTAAGGTGGTTGAGCGAGCGACCCTGGTCAAGATNNAGAGGTGAAATGGTACGCTTCATGGCTGAGCGGCAAATTACCTGTGTGGAAGATATCAAAGGCTTCGACGGGTTTGATTTCTGCTTTGCTGATGAGCTGTCGGATGAGAGTACGTATGTGTTTATACAAAATAAGAATGAATAGAGTAAGTAGTCTTTATGGGTAATCTTGAAGGCGGTTGAACCACCAGCTTCAGGGTTACCTTTATTTTTTGGTCAATGAAACAAGATGTAAAATTTTAGGATTGTTGAAGGGGATAGATTGCGAGATAGAGAATAAAGTCTGGATGGAATAAGAACAGGCGAAAGAGGAGGGCTTATGATTTTTAAAAGAGATCCATTGGACAAACAGAGCTTACTTAAAGAATTGGATTCGCTAGGCTATTCCGACAGTTTTAAAAAAGTAGCGATATTAGGCCGTGATCATCTTGGATCTGCCCAGTACTCCCAATTACTAGCCTCCTTGCTGGAGGATGGCGTTTATGAAGCACGTCTTGCCTTAATCGGTGCCATTGCAACACATGATGCCCCTATTATTCTGTCAGCACTGCGGCATCCCATGGCAAGTATCAGAAATACGGCTGCGGGTCTTTTGGCAAAGGTGGCTTCAGATGCTGATATTGAACGTGAGCTCCCCCATTTATCCCATGATTGCCGCCGCAAGCTGCTGCACAGTATTTCACAGATTAACCGTCAGGAATTGGCGGAACGTTTATTGCCTGTGGTGTACGACCGGTGGGGAGCGGAGGAGGCAGCGATAGTACTGCAGGCCTGTTACTCGGAAACAGTTAGTAAGTGGCTTACTGATATCGGATATGCCATAAAAGATTGGAAGAAACTAACCAGTAGGCATCTTGACGTAGTATCGGAATACTTTGAAACAACGCTAGAAAGCATACCACC